>JAPONS010000096.1 GCA_026713825.1 Chloroflexota bacterium
ATCTGGAAGTCGTTGTCCCAATTCTGTTCGATGACGTAGCGGTCGTACCAGCCGGCGCCGTTGTTGTGGTACTCGCGGCCCTGGCGGGCTGCTACGGCGAGGCCGTCGTCCTCGCGCAGGCCGATGCTCCACTCGAGGGTGTGCTCGTCGTCCATGGGGACGTAGGCGAGGAAGCGGGCCTCCCTGCCGAGTGTGGGCACGGGCGGCATGGCGAAGCAGGGGAAGAGGTAGTGGCCGATGCGCCAGTAGTAGCTGTCCTCTTCCGCGACGCGGTACATGCCGTAGGAGTTGCCGACGGGGGTTTCCTTGACCTTGAACCTGCCGTCTTTGTTCTTGGCCTGGTAGTAGCCGAAGGAGCCGGGTTGCAACTGCGAGGGCTGGAGGTGGCCGCCGTGGAGGATTGAGGCGTGGATGGTGTCAATCTCGCCCTCAATGCCCTGCATCCAGTTGTTGTTGCGGAAGAGGACGGTGATGAAGCACGCCTCGTGCATGTTGCCCTCGAGCTCAGGCAAGGCAGGTGGGATCTCGCGCGGGCCCATGTAGGCCCAGATGACGCCGTTGCGCTCGTGGGTGGGGTAGGCCTTGATCTTGACCTTGTCCCTGAAGTTGGACTCGGCGGGCTCCGAGGGCATGTCGACGCAGTCGCCGTTCACGTCGAACTTCCAGCCGTGGTAGACGCAGCGGATGCCGGACTCCTCATTGCGGCCGAAGAAGAGGCTGGCGCGACGGTGCGGGCAGTTGTTGTCGATGAGGCCGACGGCGCCGGTGGTGTCGCGGAAGGCGATGAGCTCCTCGCCGAGGAGCTTGATGCGGACGGGTGGACAGTCGGGTTCCGGGACCTCGTAGGTCTGGAGCGCGGGAAGCCAGTACTCGCGGAAGAAGTTGCCCATGAGGGTGCCGGGGCCTATCCGGCAAAGAGCATCGTTGTCGGCCTGACTCAGCATGTGTTCCTCCTACACCTTTGCCTCAAACCTCTCAATGAGGTGGGTCGTGTCGGCCCACCAATCGGCGTCGCGGTGCATAACTATCTGTCCCGAGCGCTTGTGGTACGCGGCAGGCTGCTCGACGCCGGGCGGCGGCGTGCCGTCCTCGGCGAGGGCGCGGGCGGCCTGCAGGAAGCGCCGCCGGGTGCGGATGATCATCTGGTCGGTGGTGCCGAGGTGCTCGCTGGTGCGGTCCAGGATGGGGCCCATGCCCTCGGTCATCGCCATGTCCTGCTGGCGGACGCCCGCGATGCCCGACCAGCTCTTCCACGTGCGCTGGGCCTCGCGATCGATCTGGAAGTCGTTGTCCCAGTTCTGCTCGATGACGTAGCGGTCGTACCAGCCGGTGCCGTTGCCGAGGTACTCGCGGCCGGCATTGAAGCCCGCGCCCAGCCCCTCGTTGGCGCCTGGGCCGATGCTCCACTCGAGGGTGTGCTCGTCGTCCATGGGAACGTACGCGAGGAAGCGGGACTCCTCGCCGAGCGTCGGCACGGGGGGCATGGCGAAGCAGGGGAAGAGCAGGTGGCCGATGCGCCAGTAGTAGCTGTCCTCTTCCGCGATGCGGTACATGCCGTAGCTGGTGCCCGCGTCGGTCTCGCGGACGTTGAATCTGCCCGCGCGGTTCTTGCTCATGTAATAGCGGAAGCTCTGCGGCGGCAGGTCCTCCGGGCGGGCGGCGCCGGAGTGAAGGAACGCCGCGTGCACGGTGTCAATCTCACCCTCAATGCCCTGCATCCAGTTGTTGTTGCGGAACAGCACGCTGATGTAGTGGTTGGGGTACATGTTGCCCTCGAGCTCCGGCAGGGCCGGCAGGACGGCACGCGGGCCCATGTAGGCCCAGATGACGCCATTGCGCTCGCGGCACGGGTAGGACTTGATCTTGACCTTTTCCCTGAAGTTGGACTCTGCGGGTTCGGAGGGCATGTCGACGCAGTCGCCGTTCACGTCGAACTTCCAGCCGTGGTAGACGCAGCGGATGCCGGATTCCTCATTGCGGCCGAAGAAGAGGCTGGCGCGACGGTGGGGGCAGTTGTTGTCGACGAGGCCGACGGCGCCGTTGGTGTCGCGGAAGGCGATGAGTTCCTCGCCGAGGAGCATGATGCGGACCGGCGCGGAGTCCGGCTCCGGCAGCTCGCCCGACTGCAGCGCGGGGAGCCAGTATTCGCGGAAGAGGTTGCCCATGAGCGTGCCCGGGCCGACCCTGCAGAGGGCGTCATTGTCCGCCTGGCTCAGCATGTGTGCCTCCTAGACGTTAAACCTCGACTCAATTGGTCTGAACTATACCACGCGAGGGCGAGCATTGGCCCGCCCCCGCTAGATTGCATGCGCCTAGTCATCGACGAGATCAGGACGAGCTGAGTCCCCTGCCGCCCAAGCCGGCTGCGACTGCGCGGCCCGTGTCGCACGGGTCCGGGTAGTCCGTCGTGGCGGCGGTGACCCACGGTTCAAGCGCCTTCTGCCAGTCGTCTTCGGGAGGGAGCACCGTTTCACAGGAGCGCACGGTGTACCACTCAGGGTTCTGCGAGCCCGGCGGCGGCGTGCCATCCTCGGCGAAGGCGCGGGCAGAGGCGATGAGCTTGCGGCGCGTGCGGATGATGGCGGCGTCGGCGGTGCCGAGGTGCTCGCGGGTGCGGTCCATGATGGAGCCCATGCTCCACTCAAGGGCGGCGTCCTGCTGCCGCACGCTGGGGATGCCGGTGAAGTTGCGGTTCTTCTTGGCCCACAGGTCCATGTGGAAATCGGTCTCGGGGCTTATCTCCGCCCACCAGTTAGCGTAGAACTTGCCCTTCTGCTCGGGCTTCATCGGGCCTGTCGGACCGAGCACGCCCGGCTCGTCCGACAGCTCGAAATTCGGGCGGCGGGAGCCCTCGAGCGGCTTCGTGGGGTGCCAATGGACGCCGAAGTGCATGGTGTAGTTGTCGTCGATGGGCATGAAGATGGACATGGGGACGATCCCGCGGTTGATCGCGGGGAACATGCCGTAGATGGGGAAGAGGAAGTGGGCCACGCGCCAATACTTGTTCCCGTCCTCATCCCGCTCGGCGCCGTACATCATCCCGTATTCCTTGTTGGCGATGTGGAACCTGGCGGTCTGGCCGGGGTGGTAGAGGCCGTACTTGGGAGAGTCTTCCTTGTTCAGGCGGCTGTGGAGGAAGTAGATGTGGGTGGAGTCGAGCTCGCCTTCCAGCGCCTGCATCCAGTTGCACTCATAGATGAACCTGTGGGAGTAGCCACGCTGCTCCTCCGGCACGAGGCCGAACTCGAACTGCGGGACCTGCGGCGGGTTGTCCTGGTCCTGGCCCATGTAGGCCCAGACCATGCCGCCGAAGTCGACGGCCTTGTAGGCCGTGATCTTCACCTTGTGCTTGAAGTTGCTGTTGGGCGGCTCGTTGGGCATTTCCATGCAGTTGCCGTCCACGTCGAACTTCCAGCCGTGGTAGGCGCAGCGGAGGCCACCCTTCTCGTTGCGGCCGAAGAAGAAGCCGGCGCCGCGGTGGGGGCAGCGTTCCTGCGAGATGCCCGGCCGGCCATCGGAGTCGCGCCAGGCGAGGAGGTCCTCGCCGAGGACGCGGACGCGCTGGGGCTGACCGTCGCGCTCCAGCTCCCAGTCGAATGTGACGGGCATCCAGTACTCGCGCATGAGCTCGCCCATGGGCGTGCCGGGGCCGACCCGGCAGAGCAGTTCGTTCTCTTCCCTTGTGAGCATGCTTTCCTCCCCCTATCAGGGTGCTGCGTGCATTGTACAGGAGTGGAGCAAACGTTGCCCTAGCCCCAGAGCTCCTTGGTGGCGATGGCGGCGCCGTCGGACATTGCCTTGAACTTGGACCAGCAGATGTTGGGGTGGCCGACGCGGGAGCCGATGCCGCAGTCCGTGCCCGCCATGACGTTCTCCTTGCCGACGATGTTGGCGTAGCGGACGAGCCGCTGGGCGACCAGCTCGGGGTGCTCGATGAAGTCGGTGGCGTGGCCGATGACGCCGGGGATGAGGACCTTGCCGTCGGGCCAGTCGATGTCCTTCCAGACGGCCCAATCGTGGTCGTGGCGCGGGTTGGAGGCCTCGATGGAGTAGCCGGCGGCCTTGACGTTGAGGATGATGTCGGCGATGTCGGCCAATTCGATGTCGAACATGTGGGGGCCGTGGTAGCTGCCCCAGCAGGTGTGGAAGCGGATGCTCTCCTCTGGGATGTCCCGCAGGGCGTGGTTGAGGGCGTCAACTCGAAGCTGGGCGAAGGCGCGGTACTGGGGCACGTCCATCTCCGGGTGGATCTGCCACGCGTCGGGGAGGTCAGGGTCGTCGATCTGCAGGAGGAAGCCGGCGTCGACTATGGCCTTGTACTCGATGGCGAGGGCGTCGCCGATGGCGTAGAGGAACTCCTCTGCGGTGGAGTAGTACTCGTTCTTGAGCCAGTGCTCGACGGTGCCGGGGGTGATGGCGGGGAGGAAGGTCTCGGGCGCGCTGACGCCCTCCAGGCCGGCCTTGAAGTTGTCGATGTCGGCCTGGACGTCGGCGTGGCCGACGTAGGTGATGGGGCCTACGCACACGGTCTGGTCCCCACGGTTCTGTCCGGTGGCGGCGCCCGCGCGGTACCGCCCGGCCTCAAAATACTCCGGGAAGTACATGAGGTCGCGGCCGCCGATGGCGCCCATGCGCGGCGTATTCTCGTCAGCGGGGCGGATCTCGATGCCGCCGAGACGCTCGCGCAGGTAGTTGCTGAAGCTCGACTTGCTCAACTCTCCGTCGTTGATGCTGTCGATGCCGTTCGCGATCTGGAGGCCAATGTTCTCCTTGATGACCCGCCGGATGTCGGCGGTCAACTGTGCATCGTCCACCTGCTCGCCGCGGCTCTTTGCCATGACCCGTTCCCGCATTTCCTGGGGCCTCGGCAGCGTGCCAGCGTGCATGGTCATGATCCTGTCAGTGCTTCGAATCACCGCATGTCTCCTTCCGGGGTGTTATACCCCAACCAACATACAAGGCGTTTGCAACATAATACCCAAGAATAGTTGAAACGTAAGCCCCCAGCTTTCGATGACAGTGATTCGCGCTGGCTATGTTTCCCCGTCCTCGGTGTCGCCGGCGAATTCCAGCCAGAGGGCGTAGACGGCGCGGCGCGGCAACCCGGTCGCACGGACTACTGCGGCGACGGCGTCCCGAGCAGTAAGACCCTCGGCGCGGTGCATCGCAAGCTGGCGACGGGCGTCGTCAGTGGCCACCGCCGTGTCCGCGGGCTTGCTGGGCGACGCGCCCTCGATGACGAGGGTGAACTCGCCGCGGGGCTCGGTGAAGTGGTCGAGGGCGTCCTGCAGGGTGCCGTGGAAGACCTCCTCGTGGAGCTTGGTGAGCTCGCGGCAGACTGCGACGCGGCGATCGCCCCACGCCGCGAGCATGGCGGCGAGCGTCGCGAGGACGCGGCGGGGGGATTCCAAGGCGACGAGGGTGTCAGTCTCGGCGGCGTGGGCCTCGAAAGCGCGCCTACGGTCGGCGGCGCGGCGCGGGGGCCAGCCGATGAAGCGGAAGCGGTCGCCGGAGAAGCCGGACGCGGACACGGCAGCGGTGACGGCCGACGGCCCCGGCACGGGAATGACCGTCGCGCCCTGCGCCGTCGCGGCGGCGACGAGGCTTGCGCCGGGGTCGCTGACGCCGGGTGTGCCCGCTTCGGATACAAGGGCGACATCGTGGTCGGCGAGGGTCTGAAGGAGCTGCGGGATGCGGGCGGCGGCGTTGTGCTCCTGGAAGCTGAGCAGCCGTGTGCGGATGCCGAAATGCGTGAGCAGCTTGCGGGTCGTGCGGGTGTCCTCGGAGGCGATGACGGCCACCTCGCCGAGCAATCGCAGGGCGCGGGCGGAGATGTCCTCCAGGTTTCCAATCGGTGTGGCGATGACGTACAGGTTCGGCATGATGCGCTCGCGGGCGTGTGCGCCGCGCTGGACACGCCCCGCGCCCTCTCGTATGCTGCCCTTTGGCCTATCGATGCTAGCAGAGGGAGCAGGGGATGACCATTGCCGCCAAGATCCAGCGGGCGCTGGAGAGCCAGTCATGGATCCGCCAGATGTTCGAGTTGGGCATCCATCTGAAGCAGCAGCATGGGGACGAGAACGTCTTCGACCTGTCACTGGGCAACCCGATTCTGGAGCCGCCGGCGGAGGTGGCCGAGGCGCTGAAGCGGCTGGCGGCGGACCCGCCGGCGGGCATGCACCGCTATATGCCAAACGCGGGGTATGCCGAGACGCGGGCGGCCATCGCGGGGCACCTGGCGGCGCAGACAGGGCTGCCGTTCACGGGGGCCCATACGGTGATGACGTGCGGGGCGGGCGGCGCGCTCAACATCACTTTCAAGTCCATCCTGAACCCGGGCGAAGAGGTCATCATCTTCGCGCCCTTCTTCCCGGAGTACCCGTTCTACGCCGACAACCACGGCGCCACGACGACCGTCGCGCCGACGGACGAGGCGTTCTGCCCGGACCTGGACGCCCTGGCGCCGATGCTCTCGGCGCGGACGAAGGCGGTGCTGGTGAACTCGCCGAACAACCCGAGCGGGGCGCTGTATCCGGCCGACCTGCTGGCGCAGCTCGGCGGGCTGCTGGCGCAGGCGGAGGAGAAGTTCGGCAGCGCCATCTACCTCATCAGCGACGAGCCGTACGCGCAGCTGACGTACGACGGGGCCGAGACGCCGCCAATCTTCAACGCGCATCCTCGATCGATCCTGGCGACGTCGTTCTCGAAGAACCTGGCGCTGCCGGGGGAGCGCATCGGCTACGTCGCCGTCAACCCGGGGTGCCCCGACGCGGGGCCGCTGGTCGACGCGCTCACGTACTGCAACCGGGTGCTGGGCTTTGTGAACGCGCCGGCGCTAATGCAGTGGCTGGTGCGGGACGCGCTGACGGCGAGCGTCGACATCTCGTGGTACCAGCGAAAGCGGGACTTCCTGTACAACGAGCTGACGGGCATGGGCTACAGCATGGTCAAGCCGCAGGGGGCCTTCTACGCCTTCCCGGCCTCGCCGAACCCCGACGACGTGGCCTTTGTGCAGGAGCTGCTGCAGTGGAACGTGCTGGTGACGCCGGGGACGGGGTTCGGGTCGCCGGGGCACTTCCGTATCTCCTTCTGCCTGGAGGATCGGGTGCTGGAGGGGGCGATGCACGGCTTTCGGGAGGCGATTGCCGCGTACCAGTAAGCGGTGGCTTACCGGTAGGCGGGTGCGGCGCCATTCGGCGGGCTCAGAGCGAGGGGGGGCGGGGCCAATACGCGAAGGTTGACGAGGGAGGGCATTCTGGATACCTGCCCCGTATCGGGGTACGGGGCAGGCTATTCGCCGGTATGAGGGGTTGGGGGTGAGGGCTAACCAGAAGAAGGCGAAGAGAAAGGGGGCCGTCACCGGCCCCCTTTCAATCGGCTCACCCACCTCTGTGGAAAAGGACTAGGCCTTCCCCTCCAGAGATGGAGCCGTGGGCGTACTACTGCTACTATCCATAGGCTCTCACCTCCTTTCCACTGCGGTAGACGCTACCACAACGCATGCCGCCACACAAGGGGGATAGGGCCGCGTTGACGCACCCGCAGCCGCACGCGTACGCTGTATCACCACTGGCGGCGGCACCACACCCCGACCTGAGAGGGCGATTGCATTGGCGTTATTCGGCAGAGGAGGCAGCGGCCCCGCAACACCCGCGGACGCTGACGCCTCCCGTCCACCGGACGACATGCCGATGGAGACCACCTCCAGGGACTTCGAGCCTCCCACGCGGACTTTTCACACCGGCCTCTTCGCCTCCTTCCACTACTCGGACTTCCGGCTGCTGTGGATTGGGCAGCTTGGCTGGTCCGGGGCGAACTGGATGGAGCAGGTGGCGCGCAACTGGCTGGTGTGGGAGCTGACGGGTTCGGGCGTGGCGCTGGGGCTGGTGAACCTCTTTCGGGCGCTGCCGCAGCTCTTCATGTCGCTGCCCGCCGGCGTGGCCGCGGACCGCTTCAACAAGAAGTACGTGCTGATGGCGTGCCAGTCCATGACGATGACCAGCTACGTCTGCCTGCTGGCGCTGGTGCTGACCGACCTCATCCAGCTCTGGCACATCTACCTGTTCTCCTTCCTGCTGGGCATTTCCATGGCGTTCAACCAGCCAGCCCGCAACGCGCTCATCCCGAGCCTGGTGCCGGAACACATCATGCTGAACGGCTTTGCGCTGAACCAGGTGGCGATGAACTTCATGCGGGTTATCGCGCCGGGCATCGCGGGGCTGCTCATCGGCTGGTTTGACGTCATGGCTGCGTTTGTGGGGGCGGTGGCGCTGTTCGCGGTGGTGATCGTCGCGACCATCATCATGAAGGCTCCGGGCGCAAGGAGCGTCAGCCAGACGGAGAGCGCGAGCGGGCAGCTCCGCGAGGGCGTTTCATACGTGCTGGCGGACAAGAACATCCTGGTGGTCATGGTGGTGGCGCTGGCGGTCTTCACCTTTGTCATGCCCTACAACACGTTGATGCCGATCCTGGCGGACAACGTGCTGGACATTGGGGCGCAGGGGTTCGGGATGCTGCTGTCCGTGGCGGGCATCGGCGCGCTGATTGGCGGGCTCACGGTCGCGGCGTTCGGCGACGTGCGGCACAAGGGGCTGCTGTTCCTTGGGTCCTCATTCGGGTATGCGTTTTCCGTGTTCCTCCTTGGCGTGTCGCCTAGCCTAGGGCTTGGCATCCTGCTGCCGATGTTCGTGATGCTGTTCATCGGCGCGGGGCAGGCGATCTTCATGACGGCGGGCAACGTGGCGCTGATGGCGCATGCGCCGGAGGAGCTGCGGGGCCGCATTCTGAGCGTGTACAACCTGGACCGGGGGCTCATGCCGCTGGGGTCTGCGGGCGGGGGCGCGCTGGCGGACTTCCTGTCGGCCCCGATTGCGCTCATGCTCATGGGCGGAGCGGCGTCGGCGATGATCGCGGTTGTGGGGGCGCTGTCGTCGCGGATCCGGCGGCTGTAGCGTCAGGGCCGGGCGGCGCAGCACGGGCGCCCGGTGGCCTCCATTCGATTCGATTCGAGTCGTGCTTTATGCTTTTCTGCAGAACGAGCCTCCTACAAATCCGGGCGTTTCAGATACGACTCATTTGAACAGGGTTTGCCCCATTCCGGCGTGTTACGACCGCTTTCGAGGCCAATACGGGCTCACTTTTGTGCATTTTTGTGCTCCTTCTTTTGGACTGGCGGCGACTGCTGCGAGGGGGATTCGGCGGCGGTGGATCTGATGGGTCAAGGGTATCGCTGGGGGAGGGTTTGGCGACAGGGGCTGATGTCAGGGTGGGGGGTGTTCATCCTTCGATTTCCCTCAGGACGAACGGACGCGGGTGGGGACCATGGGGTTGTCCGCTGGAGGCATCTTCTGGATACCGGCATTCGCCGGTATGAGGGGTTGGGGGTTTGAGGGGTTGGCGGGTGTCGGGGGGGGTGGATGCGGGGTTTCTGGATTCCTGCCTGCGCAGGAATGACGCTGGGGGTGAAGGGGTTGGGGGGCGGTCATTAGAAGTCATAAGGAATCAATCAACAGTAGGGTGAAAGTTATACGCATATGCTATCCTCCCCGGAGGAGGCAGGTTTTGCCTCTCAACCGGTTACAACCAGAAACCGCAGAAGTGTGGATGAAGGCATGAGCCGCTCCAGCGTGTACGCCTTTGCCCGGACCCGCAGTTGGTCCCTTGGCCCATGTGCGGCGTTGCTGGCACTCGCGGTATTCGCCGCCCTGTCCGTAACCTGGAACTCGCCGGGTTCCGCGGCCGCCGCCGAGGGGACGCAGCCTCCGGCCAAGCCCACCCGGTTGAGCGTTGACGCCGTGCAAGGATCGCTGACCGTGTCAGTGGACTGGGATGATGTTGACGGGGCGACACGCTACCCGGTCCGATGGCGAGCGGCAGGCCCGGGGAACACGCTGAATGAGGGGGTGGAGGCGGAATCCCCCGGCGCGGACATCACCGTCGCGGACTACGGAGAATGGGTGGTGCGGGTGGAAGCCTGCAACGACGCGGGCTGCAGCCTGGGAGCCGCGAGGAGATTTGAGGTGAAGCCGGCCCCTGAGCCAACACCCACACGTGTGCCTATTGCCTTACCAGCTCTAACACTGACACCTGAGCCCGTCCCTGCCAAGCCCACGGGGTTGCAGGCGTCAACCCATCCCGGCTCGCTGGACGTGACGTTGGATTGGGACGACGTTGAGGGGGCGGACTCCTACGACGTTTGGTGGCGGGATACCTTCGACATACGGCTTCGTGGGCAAACGTCCGTACAGTCCTCAGACGCGGCAATAACTGTCGGTCGTTATGGTGATTGGATAGTGAGCGTGAGGGCCTGTAACGGCGACAGTTGCGGACAAGGCGAGGCGCAACTGGTCCGGGTGGTGGAGGCGCCGGCCAAGCCTTCCGGGTTGCGGTCAACCACCGAACCCGACTCACTGCACGTGTCGTTGGACTGGGACGACGGTGCCGGGGCCGACTCTTACACTGTGCGGTGGCGCGAGCGAGTGCCCGGCGCGAAGCTCAACGAGGGTATATCCGTAACGACTTCCAGCGCCAACATCACGGTGACCGGCTCCGGCGAGTGGGTGGCTAGGGTGGTTGCTTGCAGCGGCGACAACTGCGGCCCGCCCACGTTCACGCGGTTCCAGGTTACGACGCCGTGCGGCAACGGCGTCATGGTCCCTAATCCAGACAACAAGCCGGAGCTGGTTGCCGACTGCGAGGCCCTCTGGGCGGCCCGGGATATCCTGAATCCCGAGGGGGACGTTCTGGTCAATTGGAACGCGGAGACTGCCCTTTGGAATTGGAAAGGTGTGACCACGGGGGGCAGTCCGCAACGGGTTACACGCATGGAATTTGGGTATATGGGGCTCGGCGGCTCTTTACCCGGCGCGCTGGGCAAACTCACCGGCCTCAACTGGCTGGGCTTCGAGAAAAGCAGTCTGACCGGGGGGATGCCGTCCGAACTCGGCAACCTGACGAACCTCACTGAGCTGTCGGTTTCCTACAACGAACTGACAGGAAGCGTTCCCGCCAGCCTTGGCAACCTGACCAATCTCTGGTCGCTCCACCTCAACAACAACCAGTTCACCGGCCCCATTCCCTCCGAATACGGCAATCTGAACACCGAGCACTTTCATCTTTCCCATAACCGTTTCAGCGGAAGCATTCCTCCCGAGTTAGGCAATATAGGCAATCTGGGCGGCTTCTTCCTGAACGACAACCAGTTGACCGGAGAGATCCCGGACGAACTCAAGGACGCCGAATACATCCATACGCTTGCTCTGGGCAACAACCAGCTGTCCGGCGAGCTGCCTGACTGGCTGGTCGACAAGCCCTACATGGTTCTGACCTTCCACAATAATCAGTTCACCGGCCCCATCCCCGACCTGAGCGAGATGAGCTACCTCAGGAAATTGAACCTCGGCGGCAACACGCTGTCCGGGTGCGTATCAGACGCGTTACGGGGCCGGATCAGAACTCACTACAGCAGCACGGCCCCCTATGGGAACGTGGGAGCTCCGTTCTGCGCCGATGGAACGCTTCCGGAGCCAGAAACGCCGGACTAGGGTATCTGGTTGCAGGCCGATGCCGTCGCGGATGCGGCGGATGTTGCGTCGGGAGGCGCCAGTTCATCCTTCGATTTCCCTCAGGACGAACGGACGGGGGGCGCGGGGGCTTCTGGATACCGGCATTCGCCGGTATGACGCGGAGGGGGGCGCAGGAATGATGTGGGGGGTTGGGTGCGGGAGGACTTGGGGGCAGAGGCGCCTGGGGGATGCGGTAATCCGAGACCCTGAGGATGGACAGCCATGCAGGACAATGGAGATGTCAAAGGTTCGGGGTCTGACTTTCTTGTCAGAGGGATTCGAGAGTGAAGTTGATTCGCGGATGTAAGAGGCGGTATGCACCTGACGTTACGGGCGGTCTGCGGCTAAGCAAGGCAAGGTTTTACCGGACAATTGGAGACGAAGACGGAATAGGAGACGAGAGGGAAGGAGAAATTCGCGTCAGTATGCCGGCATCGGTCACCAGACTCGGCGGGAGCGATTTTGATGACTCCCTTATGGACATGTCCCTGCAAATGGGACCTGACGAGCCAGCGATAAAGATAGAAGGTCTAATGACAGGGAAGCGGCGCGAGGTGCGACAGGAACTCCGTGTAGAAGATTCAGGACTCAACGACAGTCCATTCGTTTTGTGCCTATCAAGGGAACCCAACACAAAGCATGAGTGGGAGACCCTGCGGGCCGCGTTACCTCAAAGGTTCGACACATGGACTGTGACGGATGACGTTGATGCCTTGCAGTTCGAAATCGAGTGCGGCATCGAGCGGTGGATGAAACTAAACGGAATAACGGAACGCTGGCTTGTCTGCTTCAAAGGATGGGTGACGTACCCTTATCACACGACTCCACCAGCTGTGAAACTCGACGATCTCGATGATATGAAACTGCTTACGCGGTGGTTCCAGAAGGGTAGGAAGTACAGCGATCAACAGGAATACAGACTGGCTTGGGTAATAAGGAGCCCGCAGATGGAGACACTCCCTGACGCGTTTCACATTGAGCTAACGAAGACTGGATTGAGTCTATTCAGCCCTTGGAGTCCTCCAACAAGATAAGGCGTGGATGTGAATCCACAGTCGAGGACCCCCCACCCGAGAGGGACCAAACCGGATCATTCGGAACAGCCGGGAACCCCCAGCACATCTCGAAGATAGTGCCGTCTACCATCCACTCAGGCCCGCATGCATGGACAGTAGAGCGGCGCACCGGGAGGGATGAATGGGGGCAGAGGCCGGTTACCGCCAGGTCTGGATGAAGTGTGTCCGGACCAACGCAACTGCTAGCTGCGTGAGACTGCGCCCCACGCCCACAATCGGACACCGCCGCGGCCCGGCCCTGGCCACGGCGGTGTCGTTGCCCGCGTGGGTGATCCGGTGGGGACGATGCCGTTGCGGATGCGGCGGATGTCGCGTCGGGGGGCGTCAGTTCATCCTTCGATTTCCCTCGGGACGAACGGGCGGGGGGCGCGGGGCTTCTGGATACCGGCATTCGCCGGTATGAGGGGTTGGGGGAGGCTATGCGCCGGTATGACGGTGGGGCGGGGGCGGTGTAGTATGATGGTCTGACGCGTTTGCCGCAGGAGGGGGCCCGGTGGCATCGTCCCGGCGCGGAGACCACGAGGAGCCGGCGCCCCCCGACTCGGCGGGCGCGGCGACCGCAATGGAGCGCCGGGAGCGGCTGCTGCGACGCCGCGGGCGGTTCCGCTACGGCACCTTCGCCTCCTTCCAATACCGCGACTTTCGCTTCCTCTGGCTTGGGCAGATCTCGCAGGCGCTAGCGCTGTGGATGGAGCAGATCGCGCGGCCGCTGCTGGTGCTGTCGAGCCTGGTGGGGGGCGACGCGCGGGACCTGGGGCTGGTCTTCGCGGCGAGGACTGTTCCGCAACTGGCGGCGGGCCTGTTCGCGGGGGTGATCGCGGACTGGTACGACAGACGCAGCGTGCTGTTGGTGGCGAAGACGGGCTCGGCGGTGGCGAACTTTGCCCTGGCCTTCCTGATCCTCTCCGGCCAAATTGAGCTGTGGCATATCTACGTGCAGGCGTTTGCCAAAGGCGCGTTCAACGCCATGGACCAACCGGCGCGGCAGTCGATGATTCCCAGCATCGTGCCGCCGCGGCACCTCACGAACGCCGTCGCGCTCAACAGCGCGTCGATGAACACGATGCGCATTGCGGGAGCGAGCGTGGCGGGCCTTATGGTCGCGTTTGTCGGCTTTGGGGTGACCTTCCTTGCAGCGGCCATCGTCTTCCTGGGCGCGGTGCTGTTCACGTATATGTTGCGTGTGCCCCCGCATGTGAGGCCGGGCAGGCGCAACGTGGGCAACGCGTTCTCGAGCTTCCGGGAGGGGATCAAGTTCGGGTGGGCCACGCCTTCCATCCGGTGGGTCATCATCCTTGCGCTGGTCTACTTCATGTTCGGCATGTCCTACATGCAGGTGTTCGCGCCGCTCTTTGCCAAGGACGTGCTGGAGATCGGCGAGCGGGGCTTCGGGTTCATGATGTCGCTGACCGGACTGGGCGGCGTCATCGGCGGGCTGACGCTGGCGTCGCTCAACCCCCGGAGGCACCGGGGCTTCGCCATCATGGGGGTAATGGCAACCTTCGGGACCATGCTGATCCTCTTCTCGCTGAGCACGTTCACGGGCATCGTGGCGCTGTCGCTGGGGATGGTCGTTCTCATCGGCATGTTCCAAACGCCGTTCAACTCGCTGACGAACTCGCTGCTGCTGGACTCGGCGCCCGTGGACATGCGGGGGCGTGTGATGGCGCTCATCAGCCTGGACCGCTCAGTGATCACGATCGGGGCGACGCTGGCGGGGTTCACGGCGCACGCGCTGGGGGTGCAGTTCGCGCAGCTCATCTTCGCGGGGGTGGTGCTGGCCGGGGTCTTCGTGGCGCTGACGCTGGTGCCGGCGTTCCGGCGAATCCAGTAACGCGGGAGGCCTTCCGGCGTTTTACGCAGTAGAGGGGACGGTCGACGAAAGGAGGGTCACATGCCAAAGCACGGCGACGGGCCGAGTCGCGGGACGAGGTTATTCCCGGCGCTCGGATGGAAGGACGCTCACCTGCTGGACCCGAAGGACGTGGCGACCGACCACAAGTGCAAGGAGACGGAGAACGCCATCCGCAATACGCTGCGGACTATGCGGGAGGCGACGCCGTACATGTAGGGGCGTGGGCGCCTTTTGACAGGCGATTTGCGAATTGCCTGCCGGAGGCCCCTCTGGATACCGGCATTCGCCGGTATGACGAGAGAGAGGGCGGCGGGATGATGGCCGGCGCGGTGTTCGGGCGCATTGGGGGGCGCTCGCGGCGGCGAGCGTAGTGGAGTATGGGACGTCCGCGCGTCAGGTGATG
>JAPONS010000097.1 GCA_026713825.1 Chloroflexota bacterium
GCAGGCCGCGCGGCGCCCGCCCAGGACGCGGCGCCTGCCGAAGAGGCGGGGGCTGGAGGGGTGCAGCATGGCGGGAGCGGGAGCGGCGGGCATCCCCCGCCCCGCCCTGAAGCTCGCTCCTGCGGGATTGTCGTAGTGGCGGTAGGCGGCGGCCACCGGCTCCAGCAGCTCTCTCGCCCGGTGAGCCCGCGCGTCGCCGGGCAGGATGGCCGTCACCTGGATCTCGGCATCGTAAGCGATGCGGGAGACCTTCTCGCGCATGAGCTGGGGGTCGTAGACGGGCGGGCGCTTGAAGAACCGTGCCTTCACCCATCCCGCGGCGATGAGTCCGGCCGTGACTGCGAGTCCCAGCAGGACGGCCTTCCAGGTCTCGTCCGCCTGGATCCACTGATACGCCTTCAGGGCGATGAATGCGCCGATGCCGAGGACGGCCATGCCGAGACCGCCCGCTGCCTGCGGAGTTCCTGCCTGAGGGGGTTGCGCCGTGCCGGGTGCAGGCCGCTCGTGGACGAGCCGCTGGTGGTGCTCCGCCCACCCGGGGCCGAGAGAGCGCAGCAGGAGGCGGGCGACGACGCGTTCGCCGTCGCGCAGGCCGGAGAGTGCGCCCATGAGGGCGATGAGGGGGTCGGAGCCGGGGTCGAGGAGGTCGTCGTCCCGGAAGGTGCGCAGCGGGACGTATTCGGGGCCGTCGGCCCGGAGCGTCATGCTCCACGCCTGCTCTCCCTCAACCAGGAGCAGGGGGTCGTCCTCGGTGGGTATTCCCTGTATCTGGGCCTGGGGGTAGCGGGCGGTGATCTGAGCGCGCACCACCTGGTCGTCCAGGCAGCGGATCAGGAGAGTGATGCCGTCTGCGTTCCCCGCGAGTTCGAGGGAGAACGGCTCCGGGACGGCGATGGAGGCGAGGAGGTTCTCGACGGCGAGGAGCGTGCGCTCGCCGGAGCGCGGCGGCGTCACCGCCAGCAGCACCGGCGGCTTCTCCGTGTGGTCGTCGTTGTTCCTGTTGAAGAGGTTCAGTTTCATGCGAGTCTTCCTTTCTGTGCAGCTGATGCACGTCGTTGTCAGTCGTGCTCGTCTAGTGCCTTCCGGGCCGCCACTCGATGACATCGGCCTCCTCCGGCGTGGCCTCGATGCGGACTGGGAATCTTCCTCCGCGCGCGAGGAGCAAGCCGTCACCTCTCGGGCAGGAGAGCAGCCAGCGCTGCAGGTCGACGGGCAGGTCGAAGGCCTCCCCCACGGTTGAGATGGCGGCGGCATCCTGCTGCAGCAGCAGCTTGAACGCGGCGTTCTGCAGGAGCGCCCTGCCTGAGTGGCCGGTGATGGCGCGGGAGGTGTCCTCGGAGAGGAGGTCCTGCACGTCCTGGGTGATGAACTGCAGCCCCAGGCGGTGCTTGCGGGCGCGCTTCGCCATGGAGACCATGAAGGCCGCACCCTCGGGGTGCTGCATGATGCTCCACACCTCGTCGACCACCAGCAGGCGGGGTTTCGGGTTCTGGGCCGCCGCGGCCCAGACGGTCTCGGTGCTGACCATGGCGGCTGCGGGGCGCAGCTCGGGTTCGAGGAGGCGGAGGTCGAAGACGGTGACGAGCGCCTCGTTGTTGAGCAGGTCGTCGCCCTCGTCGGAGAGCAGATGCCGGAGGCTGCCGGTGGCGAAGGGCCGCAGCAGCCGGGCGAGAACCGGATCCTCGCCGTCCTGCAGGAAGGCGTAGAAGTCTTTGAAGCCGGTGCGTTCGCGCGGTTCTGCGTAGTAGCCCGCGAGCGCGTGGTCGAGGGCGGAGCGGCGCTCGGCGCTGAGCCGCTCGCCGACCATCACCTCGATGAGTCTGCGGAGGCTGCCGATGCGGAGCAGAAGCTCCTCGGCATCGCCCTGATTGATGACGAAGGGATTCATGCCCTGTCCTGGGACGCCGGGAGAGAGGACGCGGCCTCCCGCGGAGCGTGCCATGTCGGCGTATTCGCCCTCCGGGTCGATGACGTAGGCGGTGATCCCCCGGGTCAGACCCCGGAGCATGCCGAGCTTGGTGGAGAACGACTTTCCGCTGCCGGAGCGGGCCAGGACGGCGGTATTGGCATTCAGATGCGTGCCGTCCCACGGGTCGTAGACGATGGGGGAGCAGGCCCGCAGATCGATGCCGTACAGTGTGCCGCTGCGGGTGTCGAGATCGGGAGGAGAGAAGGGGAAGAGGCGCGCGATCGACGAGGTGTCCAGGCTGCGCCACTCGGCGACCGCGTTCATGGCGATGGGCAGCGTCGAGAGCATGCCCACGCGCTGGCGGAAGGGGAGCGTATCGAGCTTCCCCAGCGTGGCGGCGAAGTGGGCCCGAGCCCGTTGGGTCATCTCCTTGAGCGCATCGTCCTCCCTCGCATGGAGCGTGATGGAAAGCGACGAGTGGAAGAGCCGCTCGCGCCCGCGCTGTATCTCGTCGCGGAGCCGGGTGATGTCCTCCAGCGCGATCTCGGCCTCGGGGGACATGGTGCGTCCCCGGCGCAGGGAGAGCGACTGTGCGGACTCGAAGCGCACCTTCTGCCACTCCAGGGTGCGGGCGGCCTGCTCGGCGGGTATGGGGCCGAGGTGGATGGCGAGGTCCATGGGGGCTCCGGCGGCCATGAGCCCCTGCAGGAAGCCGGGAGCGAGGGCGCGCGGCCAGCGTCCGCGGTGGAGCGAGCGGGGGGGGGGGACGC
>JAPONS010000098.1 GCA_026713825.1 Chloroflexota bacterium
GCTAGAGCGCCGGACGCACCACCGTGCTGCCGCCCACGTCGAACGAGCACCCGCCTTCCAGCACGAGGCGCAACCGGCTCGCATTCGCCGACGTCGCCGCCGAATTCGACGCCTTCTCCGACTCCATCCACACGAAGAACGCGTCGGCCCTGACCGCGAGGCCCATGCCGCCCGCCTCGTCCTGTTTGAGCAGCTCACCCCGCGCACCAAGCTGCATCGAGAGGTCGGTGCTGACCGGGTCCGTGCCGTCGTCGAACGCGATGGTCATGTCGCACGTGCCCCACCACGGAGGCCCCAGGCCATGACCCCTTCGCTCACCTGGAACCGCGCATACGGGCTCACCGTGGTCGTCGTGCTCTCGATGCTTCCCTCTGCGCCAGTCGTCGCCCCGGAGTCGTCGAACGTGCCCTCGCCCTCGCTCGGGGACATTGCCACGCCCGCGAGCATCCGGCCTCAGTCCGCATCCGCGCCAGCGTGCGATGACGACAGAACGGAGGCGGGGGAGGCGGGACCGCCGCCGAGCCGGTTTCGCGCAAACGGGTCGTCATCGTTCGCCGGCGCCTGTGCGCCGAAGCGCTGTGCAAGACCCGTCAGCACGTTGGCCAGCGCATTGCTCTTGTCGGCGCGAGACAGGTCCACGCTCTGGCCCGCCAGCGTCGCGTGTACCCCGGAACGTGGGGCGGAATCCGGCGAATCCGCCGCTGGCACGGCTCGACAACCGCCGATCACCTGGCCCACCTTGGGGTACCGCCGTCAGGCCCCCTCGCGTAACCTCCTAAGCGACAATGGCTAAGCCACAGCGCGGGCGTCTCATACAGGGGCAGACAATTGCGGCGAGGCAAGCGGTGGCCTAGGATTTCGCCGCAGATGGCAGTTGCGGGTGCCCCGCCATGAACCAAGTTTCGCCTCCAGGGACTTACCCGACCAGGGCCGAGCACGCCGAGCGTACGACGGCCTATCTTCGCGCCGGTGAGGAACGCGCCCGTGGATTTGCCAATCGCGGGCCGGTCCGCTTCGGCGCAGACAGTAGCCTGCATCCCGACATCTTGGAGGCTTACTGGAAGCACGGTTTCTACGTGTTCCAGGGCGTGGTCGGCGAAGCAGAGCTGGACGAGCTTCGGCAGGACGCCGACATGATGATCGAGCGCGCACCCGTGCGTCCGGGAGCCCATCTGGACAGGCACGGCCGAGCGGCCCTCGGGCGGGACTATGCCTACGAGCCCTACACGCTGGTGAAGCCGCTCTCCGACCCTTGGGGCGGCAGGGCCATGCTTAACGGTCGCCATCCGCACCGGATGGTCCAGCCGCAGCCGGACGCCGATGCGCCGGAATATGTGGTCTTCCTGCTACACGGCATGTGCCAGGCGATGCCAGCGGCGCTCCGGGTCTATGGCCATCCGCACCTCCTGGCCGTGTCGCAAGCGATCAACGGACCGGACTTCGTCCCCTACAACGACGCGATCTTCGTCAAGCAGGCAGGCGTCGGCGGCTCCGTCGCATGGCACCAGGACGGCGTCACCCACTGGGGATCACCCGACTGGGACGAAGGCATCCCCGGCCTCAACCTTCAATTGCAACTGTATCC
>JAPONS010000099.1 GCA_026713825.1 Chloroflexota bacterium
AGCTGGAAGAGCAGGCGCGCATGAACTACTGGGGCCTCGTCGCCAAGGGCTCGGACCATCCCTACCTCTCGGACGAGCTCGTCATGGAATCGTCGAACCGCCCGCGCCAGGAAGAGTACCCGCACTTCCAGGAACTCATGCGCCGCATCGGCGGCAACCCCCCACGCGACGGCGTCTGGAACTCCTACAAGAAGAAGGTCTCCGGCGACATGGTCGCCCCGTAAGCGACGTTCGTCCTTCCTGCCGGCATCCGTCGTCCTACGAAGGCCCGCGCTTCAGCGCGCAACATCGCAGCCCGTGTGTTCTGGGGGTGGCCACTTGGCCCCCCCTGCTCGGTGTAGGGGCATCCCTTTACGGGTGCCCCTAGGGAACCTCCCGTTTGGCTGGACGTCGGCTATGGAGTAACGCCAGGGGTACCCACAAGGGGCACCCCTACATCAAACCATCCACCCCTTTGTGGGTGCCCTTGCTCGTCGTGCCCGCGAGACCAGAAACCTCGCGCGCGGAGCAGCGAGGTTGACTCCCCTCACATTGACGACACTCCCCTATTGCGCCGACGACGCCCGCATCTCTACCATGATTCACAGGTCGGTCCTCCAGATCGCCTGTCCCGCGACGTCCGGCTCCCCCTCTCGCGATGGCGGGAGAAGCAACGCGCTTCAGCGCGCGCTGAGCGTAGGCGGGTCGGGGGAGGGGGTGGCCTGGCCCCGCGCTGAAATGAGCGAAGAAGAACAGTGTTTGAGCGGAAATGAACAGCGAATGAGCAGGAATGAACAGTTCAACTGGTCACTCCGGATGCCGGATCTACGAGTGGAAGGGAGTGCGGTGAGCAGAAATGAGCAGCAGTTCCCCCCGGAACATTCCTGGGAGATTGCCACATGCCCACGCTGAGTCTTGGAGCGCTCGCCGCCGCCCTGCCCGGCCGGCATGCGGTCGTGAGGTACCGCTGGGAGCTGTGGCTGCTCTTCGGCATACCCGTCATCACGGGCCTCACCTACCATCTCGCATTCGCGTCTGTCCTTGAATTCCAGGGGTGTACCGGGCCCCTATGCCTCTACGGTCCCTCTGTGGCCAGCGGGAGTGTGCGCCTGCTGCTCATGGCCGTCTCCTGGCGTGCCGTCCGGCGACAGGGCCGCGAGCTGCTGACACTGCTCTGGATGCTGGAGATCGCCATAGCTGCCTTGGCGCAGACAGTGAACGCCATCCATCTCGTGCTAGGCAGGGACACCCCGATAGCCCCCGTACTCTTCGTCATCCCCTTGGACGTGGCCACGACTGCTTCCGGCAGCACGAGCACGGAGATCAGCTATTCCGCTACGTCCCCTGTCTACCTCATCCTGACCCTCTGGTTCGCCCGGCGCGCCTCGCGTATCAGCACTGGCCACGCGTTCCTGCTCGTGGCGCTATCCCTCGCCGATTCGAGTTTCTCCGTATACCCGTTCGTGCCGTATCTCCGCACCTCGTACGCAATCATCACCTCCGCGATGTCCCTGGCGCTGCAGGTGGGCCTCAACGTCGTCATGCTCTGGATGATGGTCCGCTTTGACGCGAGCGGCATCCGCACGCGGTGGCTGATGATCGCAGCGGTCATGGGTGCATGGTTCCTCAGGAGCGTGGCATCCCGCATAGCCCTCTTCGCAGGCGTGGGCTACTATGACGGATTCAGCGACATTAGCCACCCGGAACTCCAGCTGTGGGGGATGGCGAGCGGGACGTGGATGGGGCTGTCCGTCGTTGTCCCACTCGCGCTGGCCTGGCTCGTGCGCGTGCTCCGGCCCAAACGCGACTGGTTGTTGGATTGAATCGCTACCCGGGAGGTCCCGTGCGCCTGGTAACCCTGCTCACGCCCTTGCTCTTTGTGGCAGCCTGCACCGCCGGACCGTCGCCCACAGCGACGCCTCCCCTCATGGTGACGCCTACCAACACGCCCGCACCGGTTCCAACACCAACGCCCTCACCGGCGCCTACTCTGACTGCGGCGCCCACGCTAACGCCAACACCTACCCTGACGTTTGCCCCGACACCCACGCTCACTCCAACGCCATCCCCCACAGCGACGTCCACGCCCATTCCGGCGCCCACTCCGACTCCAACCCTCGCGCCACCGTACGCTCCAGACCCTCGGATCTTCCACGTCAGCTACAGGGACGGCACGGACAAATTGGTGGAACTGAGAGGGACAAACTCCAGCGTCGCCGCCATGATAGAGGCGCTGCCATGGGTGGCTGACGGAATCGCCCGGGACCCCTCCCAGCAGGAAGCCGTCCTCCACCTCGCCAACGTCTCAGAGCACTCGTCCGCGGAGGTCTTCCTGGCTCTGCTTGCGCTGCCCTGGATGCAGGACACGGATACGTCGTGGCAGGAGACTTCGGTCATATCCACGATAGACTCGATCGGCCGTGAGAATCCAGCTGCGGCCCTGGAGATCGTGGACATGCCGTTCCTGCAGACTCTGGACGTCCAGGACCTGAACGCCCTGTACGGCCTGCTGGCACTTAGCCGGGGCGAGAATCTGGCAGAGGTGCTGGCGCACCCGTGGGTAGCGCCTGGTATCACAGACGAAAAGACCCCGGTCATTGCCAGACTGACGGCCATCGCCGGGACTGGAAGTCCACGTCCCGACCTCCTTCCGATACTCCTCAATCCCGAGCAGACCATCCTGCTGACCAGGACGATCACCCTGGACCATGACGTGGAACTATCGGTGGTCTGGCCCGCTCACGGAGCAACGTCCGCAAGGGCCACCGTGGTCATGGACCTACTGGAAGACAGCATACGGATGCTCGAGGGGTTCATGGGCGTGCCGTGGCCGCGCCCCACGACCTCCATACTGGTCGCCGATGTCCCCGCCACGTCGGATGGTGCAGGCATTGATGCGTTCGCCATACATCCATCCAGGTACAACGATATTGAGTACATCGTCCACGAGGCCGCCCACTGGTACTGGTGGTTCTTGCCAGCTTGGGTAAGAGAGGGAGCCGCCACCTTCCTGGCAGCGGTCTACTTCAGCAAGGCGACGGGCACACCGCTGCCCGCGCCTGAATCATGTCCCCATGCCGCAAACTTGGAAGCGCTGGGCGACGGCGGCACGAAGATCGACCGTGCCTGGATATGCAACTATACCCTGGGCCACGGGCTATTGATTGAGCTCTACGAGACCCTCGGAGACGAGACGTTCCGCGACGCGTTCCGCAGGTTGTACACGTGGCTACAGGACGAAGCGTTGGTCGCCAGGTGCGGCGTCGCGACGCCACTGGGTGAGCAGGGCTTGTGCTACTACCACGCCGCCTTCGTCGAGCATCTACCGAAGCATGCTGCGATCACACAAGAGATCATCAACCGCCACTACTACGGCGCGAAGCGGTGAGGGCCAATGGATGCTTTCGATGGAATCCAAGTCTTCCTGGCGCAGCCACTCCCTCAGCCTGTCCGCGAAGCGGGCTACGAGAGCCTGGCGCTGGCCTGGCTCGCGCGTGTGCCACAGCCCAAGCGTGACTGGTTGTCGGACTGAGTCCCTACCCCTGTAGCGGCCTCTTGCCAGGGTGTGGTATGATTCCTCGTGGTATGAACATCGCCGTCACCACGTGCGCTTGTTGTCGTCGACCATAGGGCCGACAGTACTCACACGCCGTCAAAACTGCGCCCTTCTCAGCAACCCGGAGAAGGGCGCTTTCTTATGCAGGAAGAATCGAAGGAGAACCAGATGACCAGCACCGCGCCCCGTCCCATCATCCGCGGCACCAAGACCATCGACGAGAAGCTTCAGTACGACTACTCGAAGAGTGTCCTCCCCTACGTCCCCGAGGAGGTCGACGACTTCGAGACCGAGGCGACCCGATACCTCAACGGCGAGTGGCCGTCCGAGGAGCAGTTCATCATGTACCGCCTCGTGCGCGGCGTCTACGGCCAGCGACAGCCGGACGTGCAGATGATGCGCATCAAGATCCCCGGCGGCGCACTCACGCCCGAGCAGATCGAGGCGTTCGGCGAGGTCGTCAGGCGGCACGCCCCGCTCAAGAAGGGCCACATCACCACTCGCGAGAACATCCAGGTCCACTTCGTCAAGCTCGCCGACACCCCCCACGTCATGCGCATCCTCGGCGACGCGGGCCTCATCACCCGCGAGGCGTGCGGCAACACCGTCCGCAACGTCGCTGGCGACCCCCTCTCCGGCGTGAAGCTGGAGGAGCCCTTCTACGTCGCCCCCTACCTCGCCGCCTACGCTCGCTACTTCCTCCGCCACGAGTACACCCAGGCGCTTCCACGCAAGTGGAAGACCTCCTTCTCCAGCGGCGGCAACGACGACGTTGTCGCCGACATCCACGACCTCGCCTTCCTCCCGAGGCTCCGCGAACGCGAGGACGGCGGCGAGCCGGAGAAGGGCTTCGAGATACGCATCGGCGGCGGCACCTCCATTATGCCCCGCCTCGCGTGGACGCTCTGCGAATTCGCACCCGTCACCGAGTACCTCAAGGTTGCTGAGGCTGCCATCCGCGTCTTCCACCGCACCGACGAGCTCCGCAAGAACCGCATGCGCGCACGCATCAAGTTCTACGTCGACCGCATCGGCATCGACGCCTTCCGCCAGGAGGTCGAAGAGGAGATGAAGGGCGACTGGGCGCAGGCCGACTTCGACCCCACGCCCTGGATGGAGCTCCCGCCCGAGATGATCGACGAGCCCCCT
>JAPONS010000100.1 GCA_026713825.1 Chloroflexota bacterium
GTAGGCCCCGTAGGACAGGGCGCACACCGCCACGACCGCCACGATCTGCGGGAAGGTGAATCCCAGCAGCACCCGGTCCTCGGCCTGGACGTGGGTCGGTACCTCGTGTTCTCTCATGTCTCTCTCCTCCCTTCTCACGTCGGTCTATCCGCCGCCGCCGCCACTGCTGCCGTCGTCGCCATCGGGGGCTTGCGGATCGGGCAGTGCGTTGTCGATGTCGATTCCGGGGTCCACGACCGCGTTCATCACCAGCTCCACGACGCCGTAGGCGACCAGGGCCAGGACGACGCCGGCGAGGGCGGTCATCATTGCGCTCTTGCCGCGCTCCATCTGGTGGGGCGCTCCGCTGGCCGTCAGGTACAGGTACGCGCCGTAGATGAAGAACCCGACGCCGATGGCTCCCACGACGCCCAGCAGGATTCCCACCAGGTTCGAGATGGTCTGTGTCAGTTGTTCCATTCGTTTCCTTCCTCTCTTTCATCGAGCACTTCGCTCGTCTTTATCGGTGTGATTCCTTGCGCTCCGTCAAATGCACATCGCCGCGCCTCCGTCGTTGTGTCACGGCTCACTCGCCGCTGCTCCTGGGCGCTCCGCCTCCGGGGTCTCCCCCCGCCGATGGGGTCGCCATCGACGCCGCCGAGCTGATGCCGCCCGCCGCCGCCGACAGGCCCGCGCCGGCGGCCATCGCCCCCACCGCTGCGCCTCCCGGCCCTCCCGTCGCTCCGCCCGCCACCAGCCCGATGGTCCGGGCCGAGCGCATGAAGGACGCGGGGAGGGTCATCCCGAAATAGAGCATCGACAGCCAGCTATCGAAGGTCCCGGCGTTCCCCAGCAGCGACGGCACCCGGGTCGCCATGTAGACGAAGGCCAGGGACATCAGCAGCTTCCAGATCAGGTCCTGCACCGGCTCGAAGGCGGCGATGGCGGCGACCTCGTTGAGGAAGCCGATCCCCAGGGCCAACGCGATGAGCTGGATGGCCTGCTGGAAGGTGGTCGTCATGAAGAGCCTGAGCCAGTGCCTTCCCCAGCCCGCCGTGTGGGGCAGGATCCACAGCCCCAGCGCGATGGGGGCCAGCGCCAGCAGCACGTCGATGAGGGCCAGACGGAGAACCATCTGCACGATGACGTAGAGCACGAAGAAGCCGTAGACGAGGTAGAGGACGGCCAGCAGCAGGGCCATGCCCACGCTCCCGGCCTGCACCGCCGTCAGCAGGGTGCGGAGGGTGGAGCGGAGCATGTCGCCCGCGGTGACGTTCAGGGAGACGGCGACGAAACTTGACACGGCGTCGGCCACGTCGAGGACCAGGGCGCACCACCACAGGGATGACGCGGCGGCGACGAGGCCGAGCACCAGCCGTGGGACCATCTCCCGCCATCCCGCCTGACGGCTGCCCAGGTGCTCGGACATGATGAAGGTCAGCCCCATCCAGCCGAGGATGACCACCAGCGCGCCGGACGTGACGGCCCAGACGACCATCCACGCCTGGCGCACCAGGTCATGGCCGTAGGTGAGGGCTTCGGGGGTTCCGGTGAGGATGTCCGCCATCAGCCGGAGTCCCCCCGGCAGTTGTCGGCGTCCTCTTGGGAGAACTCCTCGACCA
>JAPONS010000101.1 GCA_026713825.1 Chloroflexota bacterium
CCACACAGTGACCGGCCGCCAGTACAGCCCGAGAATCATCACCGGTCCGAACGCCGCCCCCATCCCGCCCCAGGCGTAGCTCACCAGGTTGAAGATGGAGTCCGGGAACCACAGGGACATCCCGGCCGAGACGACCCCGATGACGACCAGCAGCCCCCGGCCCATCCACACCCGGGCGTTGGCCGCCAGCCCCGCGGCGATGCGTTTGAGCACGGGCACGTCGTCCGTCGCAATGGCCGATGCCAGCAGCAGCTGCGAGTCCGCCGTGCTCATCACGGCCGCGATCACGGCTGTCAGCAGTGCCCCCAGCACCACCGGGTGGAAGAAGACCTCTGAGACTACAAAGTAGACCCGCTCCGTGTCCGCAACGGCACCCAGCATCCCAGCCTCGAACAGGGCAGGCCGCGCGACCATACCCACCAGAAACGCCAGCGCGTACACCGTCACGAGCCACACGACGGCAATGTTGCGGCCCTGCGGCACCTTGTCCTCATGTTCAATGGCCATGAACCGCTGCAGGATCCGGTGCGCGCCCAGCCCGCCGACGGCCCACCCAGATATCGAGAGCACATGGGCCAGCGTGATGGGAGAACCGTCCGTCGCGGTGAACGGGTCAAAGAACCCGGCGGCGGAGCCGTGTCCGAACGGGTGCTCCGTCACGACGAGCATGGTGATCACCAGCACTAGCAGGCTCCCCAGCATCAGCAGCGCCTGCACTACATCCGTCCGGGACACCGCCATGAACCCGCCAATCAGCGTGTAGGCCGCTACGGCGAGCAACGTCAGGATGACGCCGGCCGCCAGGTCGAGCCCGAAGATCTGCTCCAGCAGCTTTGACCCGCCCACCAGCCCGGAACTGACGTAGAAGACCACAAAGACGATGGTGATGGTCCCGGACACCGCCCGCAACGTCCCCGTCGTATCGCCGAAGCGTGTCTCCAAGAACTCCGGGATGGTCACCGCGTTGTTCGCGGCGACGCTGTACCGCCGCAGCCGCTTGGCCAGCAGCGTCCAGCTCAGGAAGATGCCGATGGTCCCACACACCGGCACCCACATCTCGACGAGACCCCCAGTGAAGGCCAGCGCCGGCAGCGCCAGCATCGTCCACGCGCTGGTAGTCGACGATCCGGTGCTGAGGGCCGCGGTGAAGCTGCCCAGCCGCCGCCCACCAAGGGTGTAGTCGGCCATGTCCCGCATCCGCCGCGCGCCTACAATGGCGATCGCGATCAGCATGCCGAAGTACATGGTGAACCCGAATACGACCCACGCAGTACCGGCAGTCCCGATTGTATCCACAGTCCCTTCCCTTCCCTTGCCCGGCCAGCCATAGATTCTACCGCAACATGTTGAACGGCGACTAAATCAGTAGCAGGTGTAACTCGTGCGGCGTTCAAGCGTTGCCCGCGGATTGCCTGCGACCGGTGATGTCACAATTGCAGACAATGAGTGCATGGCGCCGGTTTTGCCTCGGCTGGAAGATGGTAAAATCTCCCCGAGGAACCTCGCCCTCGGCGGGTTGGAGTCATATTCAATGAATGACATCGTTGACCGATTTGGCCGGGCCATGGTGGCCGCTGCCGCGCTCACGCTTATTGTCGCCGCACTCCTTGCCATCGCGCCCAGCGGTGTTGACGCGACCAGTGTTGTCGCCGCCACCAACAGCAGTCCCACGTTCAATGAGGGCGCCTCCACCACCCGTTCCGTTTCTGAGGACGCCACGATCGGGCAGGCCATCGGCGATCCAGTGTCGGCCACGGACGCCGACGGCGACATGCTTTTCTACGACTTCGTGGGTCATGACCACAGTATCTTCACTATCGAACCAACGTCCGGACAACTAAGCACCAGCGTCAACTTAAACCTACAGGCAGGCAGGAGTTTCACCGTCGTCGTAAGAGTCGACGACAATAAAAATGCAGACGGAAACCCCGACCCTACCATTGACGCCAGGATAACTGTCATGATCAATGTGGTTACGCCGGGGACACTTCAACAGAGTGGCGGCAGCCTCGGGTTCGGCCCCGCGCCTGTTGCGCCCAAGTTCGACGACGGCATCCGGACGGAGCGGGAGGTCTTCGAGAACGCCGCAGCCGGCGACCCGGCCGGCGACCCGGTGACCGCCACACACCAGGACGGCCTCGCGATCACGTACTTCCTCAGCGGCACCGACGCCGCCAGCTTCACCGTCGACGAGGACACGGGCCAACTCAGGGTCAAGGAGGGGGCGGCGCTGGTCCTCGACAGGACATTCACGGTGAACCTGACGGCCACGGATTCTGCGGGAATCGGCGCCATCATCATCGTCGACATCGTCGTCGTTGAGACGCCCTACCATGAATACGACACCAACCAGAACGGGCGCATAGACCGGGATGAGGTCCTTGCGGCGGTATCAGACTACTTTGCCGGAGACATAGACAAGGAAAAGGTAATAGAGCTGGTCAGACTGTACTATCAGGATGCGTGACGCCTACTTGTCCGCGCGCTCCAGCACAAAACTCCGCTTGCCGTTGCTGCTCACGACGTCCATCCGCATGTGCCCCATTGTCCGATTCAGGCTGGAGGCCACCAGCAGCACCTCCTGCCCATTGTGCCGGTACACCAGGTCCGTCAGCCCGGGCGAGTCCAGCTTGAACCCGAACCCATCACCCTGCGAGATGAGGCGCATCACCTCGCCCTCCGCGTGGCCCGCGTCCACACGGCCCTTGTACAGCGCATCCAGCGCGGCATCCGTCACGTGAAACATGGCCGCAGTATACCAGCCCTCCGCCGCCCTCGCGCCATTCCGCTATACTCACACGCGTAAAGGAGCGCGCAGATGAAATTCGGCCTCTCACTGACCGGCATGCTGCAGCAGCCCGCCGGCACAGACATGACCGGCGCCGTCGAGGAGGCGCTCAGCCTCGTGGCGCTCGCCAGGGATCTCGGCTTCTCGTGGCTCTACGCCGGGCAGCACTTCCTCAGCCACCCGTACCAGATGCTGCAGCCGCTGCCGGTGCTCGCGCGCCTTACCGCGGAGGCGCCAGGGCTCGACGTTGTGACGACTGCCGTCCTGCCGCTCCATCACCCGGTCCAGGTTGCCGAACAGGTTGCGACGCTCGATGTCATCACCGGCGGCCACGCCGTGCTCGCCACCGCGCTCGGCTACCGCGACGAGGAGAATGCGGCTTTCGGCGTGCCACGGCGCGATCGCGTTGGTCGGATGGTGGAGGCCCTCGAGGTGATGCAACTGCTCTGGCGTGAGGAGGGCCCGGTCACGTACGAGGGCCGCCACTTCCAGCTAAGCGACTCCCCGACTGGGCTCCGGCCCGTCCGGCAGCCCGCGCCGCCGGTGTGGATCGCCGCGAGCAGCGATGCCGCCGTCGCTCGCACTGGACGCCTCGGCTACCCGTGGCTCATCAACCACGCCGACTACGCCACCATCGCGCGGCAGGTGGCCCTCTACCGGGACGCGCGGGGCGAGGCGGGGCATCCCGACGCAACGGACCTCCCCATCCTGCGGGAATTCTTCGTGGCGGAGACGGCGGAGGAGGCTGTCCGAATTGCGCAGCCCTACGTTACCGGCAAGTACGACACGTACGCGCAGTGGGGGCAGGACCAGGCTCTGGAGGGTGAGCGCTCATTCGCCTCGGAGTTCGCAGCGCTGGCGCAGGACAGGTTCATCGTCGGCGACGTCGAGCAGGTCGTCGCGGACCTCAAGCGCTACGAGGCGCTCGGCGTCACGCACATCGGTCTGCGTATGCGCTGGGCGGGCATGCCGACGGAGCCGACGGCCAAGGCGATGCGGCTGACGGCGGAGCGGGTGTTTCCTCATTTCCAGTAGGCGTGCCCGCCTCTACTTGCCTCTGACGCTGTGGTGTACAATCCCCTCGAAAGCGCGCCTACGCGCACGGAGGCCGACGACATGCTGACGCAGTTTGAGAACGACACTCTCGCACAGGTTGGGCCCGGCACGACGATGGGCAACCTGTTCCGCCGCTACTGGATGCCCGCGCTTCTGTCGTGGGAGCTGCCTGAGGCCGACTGCCCGCCCGTGCGCCTGCGACTGCTGGGCGAGGACCTCATCGCGTTCCGCGACACGACCGGTGCCGTCGGCATCGTCGACAACTACTGCCCGCACCGGAGGGCGAGCCTCTTCTTCGGGCGCAACGAAGAGGCCGGCATCCGCTGCGTCTACCACGGCTGGAAGTTCGACGTGAACGGCGACTGCGTCGACATGCCCTCTGAGCCCGCCGA
>JAPONS010000102.1 GCA_026713825.1 Chloroflexota bacterium
GCCGTCGGCGCGGGCCGAGGCGTCGCCGTCGGAATCGGCGATGGCGTAATCGTCGGCGCCGGAGCCACCACAGGCGCGGGTGCGTCAGTCGGAGCGGTGACGGCGGTCGGCGCTGCCACCGGCGCCGTTGTCGGCGCGGGCGCTGCCGTGGGCTCCGTCTGCACAGGCGTCGCATCGCTGACGGCGGAAGTCGGCAGCGTCCCCGAAGTGGAGGCGGCCGCCGACGGAGCCTCAGGCTCCGCCGACGCCGTCTTGCCCGATAGGGTGTTCAGCCACTCTCGCCACTTGCCCTCACCTTGCAGCCCGCCGTTCTTGCGCAGGACAATCTCGCCCGAGGCGTCGATGCCCACCGCGGCCGACTGCTGCGAGATACGGTAGTCCTTGACGGGGTCCGCGCTTACGGGGGCCAGGGGCCAGAAGAAGTCATTCCTGTCTGCCCACCCGCTGATCCTTTCCTCTGACTCGCTTGGGTCAATGCCCACACCAATCAGGACAACGTCATCCTGGTAGTCGGGATAGAGTGATCGCAGATGCCGAAACTCGGCATTGCATGTCGGTCACCACGTTGTGAAGAAGTAGAGGAGAACCGGCGACCCCGCTGCCGTGACCTCGGACAGGTTGAACGACTCGCCCGCGACGGTCTCCACCGTGAAGTCCGGCGCCAGGTTGCCAACCTCGTGCCCGATGGGAGTGCTCGGCTCTGGCGCGGAGTCCGTCGTGGCCGTCACCGAGTCGGCAGTGGCGGGGCTGGAGTCCGTCGACACGGCTGCGTCGCTATCCGGAGCGGTGGCGGGCTCCGCGTCGCCGCACGCCGCCGCGGCCAGCAGGCAAAGGGCTGCCGCCGGCGCAAGAAGCGCGGACCACCAGCTCGTGCTCTGGGACCGGGGCCAACTTCGCTTCATCGTCACCTCCGTCGACACAAGCTATTTTGATTATAGGGCAACCCCGGCCTGAGTTGAGCATTCGGAGGGGGCAGCAGACCGAAAATTCGCCACCATCCCCTCGTTTCGCCGCCTTCCGAGGCCCCTCAATCATGAGTTTTCTGACCCTTGGCCTCTGTGGATTGAGAATTCGTATCAGTGGGCGCGGGACATTGTCCTGGGCGCTCCGCAATGTCGCTGAAGAGGATGAATGCTGCGGAAATCCCTTGGAAGAGGGAGGTTTCGTTTGCCAGGAAAATACCGGCTTTTGATGTGGTTGGATGGGTATCGGTAGACCTTGTATCATTCATTTGTAGTGGGTTGACATGGCTAGTCTCACTGGGTACTTTGGGGGTATCTCAGTTGTGTCTCAATCAAGGAAGATGGCAAGGAGGAATGCATGACCACACATGACCACAGCCACGAGCACGACGACCACTGTCACGAGCATGCCGGCGAGCATTGCCACACCCACGATGGCGCCCACTGCCATGAGCACGGCGCTGGCCACTGCCACACCCACGGTGACCAGGCCTGCGCTGCCATAGGCGGCGTCGAGACCATGGACGAGCACGGTCACATCCACTGCCACGAGCACGGCGGTGAGCACTGCGCCGCTGATGACGACCCCCACCACGTCGCACACGCCGTCGCGTAGCGTGTCGGTCCCGAAAGGGCGCTATAGGTAACCCGATCGAAACGCAAGTCGGATGTCCGGCTAGGGGATGCCCTGCCGGACATCCGCTATTGCACGGAAGGGAGCCGTCGTGACGACAGAGCACCGGCACGATCACGAGCATGACCACGAGGGCCATGACCACGCTCACGATGAGCATGACCACGCCCATGACCACGAGGGCCACGATCACGCCCACGACGAGCATGACCACGCCCACGACCATGAGGGCCATGACCACGCCCACGATGAGCATGACCACGCCCACGACCATGAGGGCCATGACCACGCCCACGACGAGCATGACCACGCCCACGACCATGAGGGCCATGACCACGCCCACGACGAGCATGACCACGAGGGCCACGATCACGCCCACTACGAGCATGACCACGCCCACGACCATGAGGGCCATGACCACGAAGGCCACGACCATGACGACCATGGGCACGGCGGCCACGGCCACCACCATGGGCACGGCGGCCATGACCACGCCCACGACCTGCGAGGCGCCAGCAAGAAGAGCTTGGTCCTCGCCCTAATCCTCATCGGCGGCTTCATGTTCGTCGAGGTCGTCGGCGGCGTCCTGTCCGGCAGCCTCGCTCTTCTCGCCGACGCCGCTCACATGCTCACCGACGCCGCCTCGATCGCCCTGGCCCTCTTCGCCATGTGGATCGCCAACCGGCCGGCAGCCGCCGGGTCAACCTTCGGCTTCTACCGCACAGAGGTCCTCGCCGCGCTGGCCAATACCGTCAGCCTCTGGCTTATCGCCGGCTGGATCTTCTTCGAGGCATATCACCGCTTCTTCGACACCCCGGAGGTCGAGGGCCCGCTGATGTTCAGCGTCGGCGTCGTCGGTTTGATTATCAACATCGCCGCCGCATGGGTGCTGCACCGGGCCGCGGGCGAGAGCCTCAACGTCGAGGGTGCATTCCAGCACGTGCTCGCCGACCTCATGGGCTCCGTCGGCGTCATCATTTCCGGCATCCTCATCCTCACCTTCGAGTGGTACATCGCCGACCCCATCATGAGCGTCCTCATCGGCCTGCTCATCCTCAAGGTCTCCTGGGGCCTCTTCATGCGCGTCTTCAAGGTGCTGCTGGAGGGTACGCCGGAGACCGTGGACATCTACAACATCTGCAGCGAGATGGAGGACGTCGAAGGAGTTACCCTCGTCCACGACGTCCACGCCTGGACCATCACCTCCGGCTACGACGCCTTCACGGCCCACGTCTTCGTGAGCCCCACTCAGGCCGGCCGGCAGGAGGATATCCTGAAGCAGCTCCGGAAGATCGTGTACAGCCACGGGCTCAACCACGTCACAATCCAGGTCGAGCTCTCCGTGGCCGAATGCGCCGAGGAGCGCCACCACGTCGAGCACCTGCAGGCGCGCTTCGCCCCGCAGGACTAGGCAACCCCGCCCAACCATCGCCACCGACGGCTCGACGCCAACCGACCAAACGAAAGAGGGCCCGGCGGAAACTCCGTCGGGCCCTCTTCTCTATCTCTTCCGTTCGCCCCGAGCCTGTCGAAGTACAACAATGCAGCTAGCCCCTGACTGCCATACCGCCAATGGCCCAATCCACTAGGTCTGCATCTGAGCGATGTTCCTTAGGAAACGTGCGCATTCACGCAGTGTTTCTTTGTCCTCCGGCTCTATTCCGTCTGGATGAAAGTGCATTACACCGTTTCTGATTTCTCTCACTCTATCCAAGTGCTCCACAAAGACTGCGCGGTCAATCGCCAGCTGCAGTTTGTCCCAATTGTCTTTCTTTTCCAATAGATGGCATATGTCGCCCAATGTTAGGTCAGCCGAACCTTCAATTGTATGTCCGTCCAGACCACCCGATGTGTCTTGGAGTTCGTGCAAAGTGAAGCCCCTTAGCACAAGCCGCCTCAGGTGCATTTCAATTTCACCCAAGATCAAGAACGGGCCAGCTAGTTCCATAAACTGATTTCCCAAATCGCTCGACGTTACTATGCCCACAATTCGATTGTCTTCTCCCCTAACCAAGACATAACCATGTTCAGAGATCTCCTGAACAGCGTCCAATAGGGGCGTATTGGTCAAGACCTCCCTTCCAGCCTCCATGCAGTCCCTAACGTATTTGCAAGTCTTCCCCAACATTGTCCTAGCGCCTATGGACTTCCAAGATATTACGCCTTTGACTTCCCGTTCAGTCACCATAACCGGCAACTGTGAGTAATCCTTCAATTGCATTATCGTTACGGCCTGTGTGACGAGAGCATCTGGTGCAACGTAGATTGGCGCTTGGTTGGCGGCACCAAGCGTCCCAATCCTAACTGTCGGGTCTGCAATTGACTCAACGATTTCGCCTGCTTCTGTGGAAGCTTGGGCACTGGAATCCAATTCAATAGATATGGATTCGTCAATGTAAGTGAATTCAAAGTCAGGGTTGGTTTGTAAGCCGAGAGCCTCTAGTGTGTTTCTTATGTGCGCTACCTTGTGGATGCCACGTCTCGAATAGCCAAACCAAGCCAGAAGCGTTCTAACTGAAACCCGCTCAGGCTCGACACTCCCATTGGGAGTGCCTGAGTCGCTGAGTCGCTGTTCGACGGCGACTAGCTCCGGTGGTGCCTCTCTTGTACTCAATTGAATCCTCAAAACAGTAGGGTTGCTTAGAAAGGGCCCGGCGGAAACCCCGCCGGGCCCTCTTTCGTCTCTACTTACGTTCGCCCCGTGCCATTCGTGGGGCGAGTGTTCCCGCCCCCCTACACCGCCGGCACGCCGCCGATGATGGCGCGGTCGAGCTCCGGGTGGTCGATCCAACCGTCGCGGAAGTCCTTCGTCGCCTCGTACCAGTCGCAGCCGATGGGCAGCATCGCGCCGCCCGACCGCACCGCGTACACCTCCGGGTTGTCGACGCCGGGCGGGGTCTCCCCCTCCTGCAACGAGCGCGCGGCCCGAAGCAGGCGCCGCCGCGAGCGGATGATCATCTGGTCGCTCGTCCCCAGCCGCTCCTTCTCGCGGTCCACGATCGGGTCCATGCTGACGGTCACCGCCTGGTCCTCCAGGAAGATGCTGTTCAGGCCGGCGAAGGACTCGGTCTTCTGCCTCTCGCGGTCAATCTGGAAGTCGTTGTCCATGTCGGCGACGCAGCGGAAGCGGTCGAAGAAGCCGGTGCCGTTGGGGTACGTCTCGGTCGCGCCGGACGCCCACTTGCCCTTCGGCCGCTCGCCGTTGGGCCCAAACAGCGGCGACCGCTGGTTCGACGAGATCGCCAGCGTGTGGGTGTCGTCCATCGGCACCCAGGCGCGGAACTTGTGCTCCAGCCCCAGCACGCCGGGCGGCGTCATCGCGTAGAACGGCATCAGGAAGTTGGCGAAGCGCCAGTAGTTCATCCCCTCCATCGCCGGCCGGTACGCCCCGTACATCGTCCCGAAGTCCGTGTCGATGGCCGCGTAGTGCGGCGCCCGGTTCTGCAGGTGCCACCACGCCCAGCTTCCCACCGGCGTGTCCTCGTACTGGGTCAGGCCCAGGTGCAGGTACAGCGTGTGGACCGTGTCGATGTCGCCCTCCAGCGCCTGCATCCAGTTGCACGGCCGCATGTACGCCGATACAACCACGTCCTCCATCATGTTCGACGGCAGCTCCGGCAGCCCCGGCGGGTTGGCCCGAGGCCCCATGTACGTCCACATGATGCCGCCGCGCTCCTCGACGGGGTACGCCTTGATCTTGACCTTGTCCTTGAAGTTGCTCTCCGCCGGCTCCGACGGCATGTCGACACAGGAACCGGTGGTGTCGAACTTCCAGCCGTGGTACACGCAGCGGAGGCCCTGCTCCTCGTTCCGGCCGAAGAACAGGCTCGCCCGGCGGTGCGGGCAGTAGTTGTCGACCAGGCCCACCTTGCCGTTGCTGTCACGGAACGCGACCAGCTCCTCGCAAAGCAGCATGACGCGGACGGGCGGGCAGTCCGCCTCCGGCAGCTCGTTGGAGAGTCCGAAGGGCATCCAGTACTCCCGCATCAACTCGCCCATCGGCGTCCCCGGCCCAACCTGAGTGAGCATCTCATTGTCTTCGCGTGTGAGCATCCAACTCCTCCTCGTAGGTTCTGGCATTCCACCTCGCGCAGCGCGCACGAAGTGACTAGGGAGAGAGTAATGGGAAGGAACGCAGTCGTCAACGGGAACAAGAGCGGCGGCAGAACGAGTTTCGCTAGCTACCCCGCTTCCAACCCCCGTATCCGCTCCTCGATGTCCGCCAGGCTCGGGTAGTCCTCATCCGCCAGCTTGTAGCACCGTTCGAGGTACAGCTGCGCGAGGTCCCCGCCGTTCCGCGACGGGTCCTTCGCCGCCCGCAGCAGCGAGTCAATGTAGTACCGCTCCGGCAGGTACCGCGACAGCACCCGCACCTCGTCCTCAGCGTCCTGCACCTGCCGAGCGTCGCTCCCCTCGACGGCGAACCGCAGCCGCCCCGTCAGCTTCGAGAGCTCGCCCAGCCGGTCCCGGTCGCTCATCAGCTCGAACAGCACCTCGTTGATGCTGTGCCCGCTGATCGCCTCCGGCTCCGACACCGCCCCGGCCGTCGCCGCGTCGCCGATGTAGCTCTGGTACCGCCCTGCGTACTCCTGCACCACGTCGTTCACGCGCATCAGCATGTCCTGCACCTGCCCCGCCGGCACGTCGCCGCCGAAGACCAGGTCGTCGCCCCGAGCCTCCGCCAGCGACTCCAGCTGCGCGAGCCCGCCCGTCTCCTCCGGCATCGGCGGAAACGCAAACGCTGAGAGCTCCTGCGCGTTCACGTTGGGGAGCTGGGTCGCCAGAAACGGCGGCATGTACTTCACAAGGTCAATCGCAATAGGCAGCACCACGACATACTTCGAGTACAGCTTCCCAACGCCGTCGCTCTCCCGAAAATACAGCAGCGCATGCCCCTTCGGAGCCGCCGAATCCCCGCGCTCGAAAACCAGGTTCATACACGCCTCAAAAGTTGTTCCTACCGCCATTATATCCCACCCACCCCCAACCGTCGTTCCCGCCCCCACCCTCGTCGTTCCTGCGCAGGCAGGAACCCCGACAAACCGCAGCCCTTCATTCACCCAACCCCCACCCACCCTCCATCCCGGCGGACGCCGGGATCCAGAGGGGCGGTGAAGCGGGGGCATTCGCCAAGGCCTCCATTACCTGCAAACCGACGAGGGTGGGAACCCGGGCGCGGGGTGAGGGGCCGTTCGCCCTGAGGGAAATCGAAGGGTGAACGGGGGGGCATAAGCGCCCGCCCCCCACGTCCGCCCTCCCCTGCCCTTGCCCACTCCTCCCACCCAGCTACAATACCCCCATGCTTGACCTCAACCGCCTCGCCGAAGCCCTCACCGAGCGCGCCCTCACCGTCGCCGTCGGCGAGTCCGCGACGGGCGGCCTCCTCAGCTACCTCCTCTCCTCCGCACCCGGCGCGTCCCGCTACTTCCTCGGCGCCGTCACCGCCTACGCCAACGACGCCAAGTCCGAGCTCCTCGCCGTCCCCGACGACGCCTTCGCAGGCGGCGCCGTCAGCGAGCCCGTCGCCCTCGCGATGGCCCGCGGCGCCCGAGCCCTCTTCCGCGCAGACGTCGCCATCGCCGACACTGGCATCGCCGGCCCCGGCGGCGCAACCGACACCAAGCCCGTCGGCCTCTTCTACGTCGCCTTGTCTGCAAGGCGCGCCCTATCCGCCCGCGACGGCTACGAGACCGTCCGCACCCTGCACCTCACCGGCGACCGCGAGCAGGTCCGCCGCGCAGCCGCCGACGCCGCCCTCACGCTCCTCGCCGAATACGCAGACGCCCTCCCGACCCCCTGAACCAGCCTCTGCATTCTCCTCGCCAACCGTCTATACTGAAATGGTCGGCCATCCAAGGCCGAGTGTCGCGGCAAGCGGGCGTAGCTCAGCGGTAGAGCCCCTGCCTTCCAAGCAGGTTGTCGTGGGTTCAACTCCCATCGCCCGCTCCACCCCCTCACCTCCACCTCCATACCGGCGGAGGCCGGTATCCAGGGGTGGGGCACCCCCACCACCAACAAGGTTGAATAGCCACCCCCTCCGCCTCCATACCGGCGGACGCCGGTATCCAGGGGCGGGGCATCCCCACTACAGACCTCTTTCGCGATTCCCTTGCACCCCCGCGCACCAACACCGCGAAGCGCGTAAAATACCCCCATGACGGACTGGAACTCAGAGGTCTACCTCACCTTCGGCAACGAGCGCCTGCGACCCGCCCTCGACCTCCTCGCGCAGGTCCCCGCCGACCGCCCGCAGGTCGTCTACGACCTCGGCTGCGGTCCCGGCACCGCGACCGTCTACCTCAAGCGGCGCTGGCCCGACGCCCGTGTCATCGGCGTCGACGGCTCCCCCGACATGCTCTCCCGCGCCCGCGCCGAGCACTCGGACATCGAGTGGGTGGAAGCAGACCTCACGACGTGGCAGCCCGACACTCTCGGCGACGTCGTCTACTCCAACGCGGCATTCCAGTGGATGGACGACCACCACACCCTCTACCCGCGCATCGTGGAAACGGTGAAGCCCGGCGGCGCCCTCGCTATCCAGGTGCCCAACAACTGGCGGGAGCCCAGCCACGTCGGCATGGCCGACACCGCCCGCAACGACCGCTGGCGCGACCGCGTCGTCCCCATCCTCCGCGAGCTCCCGGTGCTCACCCCGCAGCAGTACTACGACATCGTCCGGCCCCTCGTCAGCTACCTCAACATCTGGGAGACCACCTACCACCAGCAGCTAGAGGGCGACAACCCCATCGTAGCGTGGACCTCCGGCTCCTCCCTCCGCCCCCTCCTCGACCCCCTCACCGACGAAGAACGCGCCGCCTTCATCGAGGAATACACCACCCGAGTAACCCCCCACTACCCCAAGCAAGCCGACGGCCGAACCATCTTCCCCTTCCGCCGCATCTTCCTCGTCGCCATCCGCTAACCCCTCCGCCTCCATACCGGCGAAAGCATGCCCCGTACCGCGATACGGGGCCGGTATCCAGGGGCGGGGAAGGCGCCCCCGCTCGCCGCAATCTCCACCTCCGCGTCATTCCCGCCCCCAACCCGTCGTTCCTGCAAAGCATGCCCCGTACCCGATACGGGGGCAGGAACCCCGACGCATGGCAACCACCCTTGCCTTGACGCACCCCCCACCGCCTCCATACCGGCGGAGGCCGGTATCCAGGGGCGGGGCATCCCCATCACCGAGCCATTGGACTAGCATTCCCCCCGCGTCATTCCTGCCCCTTCTCCGCGTCATTCCTGCGAAGGCAGAGCCTGCCCCCGCGAAAGCGGGGGAATCCAGAAGGGCGGCGGAGAGGGGCCCCTTCCCCCTCGGGGGGAAGGCTGGAATGGGGGGAGCCCCAGGGTGGGGAGCGTCCGTTCGTGCTGAGGGAAATCGAAGCCTGTCCTGAGGCTCTCGAAGGGTATGAACGGACCCCGGGTGGGGTAATCTCTCCTGGGAGCAATACCGAGTGACCCACCCCCCCTCCGTCTCCATACCGGCGGACGCCGGTATCCAGGGGCCGTGCGGGGCATCTCCACTCGCCCTGCCCCCACCCCCACCTCAACCAAGAAAATAGGGGCAACCCTTGTAGTTGCCCCCGTTCGCCACGTTGACCCTGTAACCCGTCCGACCCTCAATCCTTATTGATCATGAACTGCGACGCCTTCTCAAAATAATCAATCAGCATCGTCGCATCCGACCGGTCCACACCGGACTCCAGCACACACGCGCTCATGTGCGAGAACCACGCGTCCCGCTCCGCCTGGCCTATCGCGAACGGCAAATGCCGCATCCGCAGCAACGGCCGCCCCCGCTCCATCGAGTAGTACGGCGGCCCGCCCCAGAGCTGCACCAGGAACATCGCCAGGTGGTTCTTCCCCGGCTCCAGGTCCTCCGGGTACAGCGGCCGCAGCGCCGGGTCGGCCTCCACCTTCGCGTAGAAGCTCTCCACAAGCGCGTTGAAGTACGGGATGCCCCCCACGCGCTGGTACAGCGTCCCCGACTGCTGCGGCCCCTGCACGAATCGCTCCTGCGGCCCCTCCATCGACTCTCCCATTTGTCCCTAAGGATGCGTGGCCGGCCCGTTCGCCCTGAGGGAAATCGAAGGGTGAACGGACCGCCCCCCCTACGGCACCGGCAGCTGGTCGGCGTCCTCCGCCGGCTGCAGGTCGAAGGCGTTGTTGATCGCCGAGATGTACTGGTACTGGCCAATCGTGCCCGTCAGCTCCACCAGCCAGCGAGTGCCCTTCCGCTCCACCAGCGAGTCAAACAGCCCCTGCTCGACTTTGTTGGTCTGCAGCAACTGCCGCACGTAGGTGATGATGTCCTGCTCGTCCCGCTCCAGCCCGCTCACATCCTCGCGGTTCCGCACGACCTCGATCGCCTCCTCGCGCATCCCCTGCCGCCGGCCCGTCGCCACGTGCGACGCCCACTCGTACCGCGCGTCCTTCTCCCGCGACACCGCGATGATGCACAGCTCCCGCTCCACCTGCGATAGCGTGGACTGCAGCCGCACATGGGCGCCCGCCTCCATCACCTTCTGCGCTAGCCCCGGGCTGTACAGCAGCACCCCAAACGGCCCCCCGACGCGGTTCAGCGTCTCCACAATCGCATCAATCTCCGCGTGCTGCTCCTCCCCAACATCCTCTTTCTCCGTCAGCAACTTAACTCGTGGCATCTCATTCTCCTCTCAATTCATCTCCGACTCTGGTACACAATCAGTCATTCCCGATCCCGACCCGTCGTTCCTGCGAAGCATGCCCCGTACCCGATACGGGGGCAGGAACCCCGACGCGTGCCAGCCCCACAAAAGCCCTCCATACCGGCGGAAGCCGGTATCCAAGGGCGTGGGGCAACCTCACGTCAGACCCCCTCCGCGCCCCCAACTGTCGTTCCTGCGAAGGCAGGAACCCCGACATATGGCGCTCCCACTGCTCGCCCTGAGCCAGTCGAAGGGCGCGAACGGCCACCCCCTACCCCCACTCCTCGTCCGTCGGCGCAAGATTGCTCCCCATGTGCACCGATTGCCCCTCGCGCCAGTCGCCGGTGGTCTCCCGCATCCGAAGGAAGTGCGGCGCTTGCGTATGCGCCTGGAACGCCGCCTCATCCGTGTACACCTCGTACAGGTGGATCGTGTTCGCGTCGTTCGCGTCCTGCACCACGTCGAACCGAAGGCACCCCGGCTCGTCCTCCCGAGCGCCCTTCGCATTCAGCAGCATCTCCGCCAGATACTCCTCCCGGTGATCCGGCTTCATATGGATCGTCACAAACAGAATGTGCATGTCGCTCCTTCCAACCCGTTCACCCTAAGCCCTCACCCCCGTCGCTCCCGAGGCTCATGTCATTCCTGCGTCCCCCCTCGTCATTCCTGCGAAGGCAGAGCCTGCCCCGCACTCGATACGGGATGGGGGAGCTCTCTCACCTTACTCCCAGCACC
>JAPONS010000103.1 GCA_026713825.1 Chloroflexota bacterium
GGGGTGCTGGACGGTCCCGCCCTGGACGGGCGGCACCGCCGCGTTGCCCTTGGGCGCGCGGCCGTCGAACACCACCGTCCAGTGGCCGCCGTTGGCCCGCGCCAGCTCTGCCACCTGCTCGATCAGCCGCCGGGCCGCTCCCGTGCGGTCACGCCACCAGCCGTCGGGCCGCGACCCCATGACGTTATTGCCATCCACAAACACTCGCGTTTCCTGCTGCAAGCGGCTCTCCTGCCAACGCGGCTTTCCACTATGTCCGGCGCGTGGGATGGTAAAGTAGGGCAGCACACCTAGCAACCGGGGAGGAACGACATGCAGCTTGAAGGGAAGACCGTGCTCGTCACCGGCGCCGCTCGCGGAATGGGCCGCGCCACTGCCGAGCTCGCCGCCGAGGAGGGCGCTCGGGTCGCCGTCGCCGACATCAATCTGGCGGGTGCCGAGGCGGTCGTGGCGGGCATCAAGGAGCGCGGCGGAGACGCCGTCGCCATCGCGGCGGACGTGGGGGACCTGGAGTCCATCAACGCGATGGGGGAGGCGACGCTGGGGGCCTTCGGCTGCATCGACATCCTCGTCAACAACGCGGGCATCACCCGCTACGCGCCCTTCATGGAAGTGACGGAGGACGACTGGGACTCGTTCATGCGTGTGAACGCCAAGGGCTCCTTCTTCACGCTGCAGCGGGTCGCCGCCGAGATGATCCAGCGCGGCGAGGGCGGGGGCATCATCAACATGGCCTCCATCGCCGGCAAGGGCTTCCGGGGCACGTCCAACGCCGCATACGCCTCGACAAAGGGGGCGGTCATCGCCTTCACGTACCAGGCCTCCAGCGCCCTGGCGCAGCACAACATCTGCGTCAACGCCGTCTGCCCGGGGCCCATCGACACCGACATGTCGCGAGGCGTCGGCCGGCAGCGTGCGGAGGCCACGGGTAGGTCCTTCGAAGAGCAGGTAAGCTCGGGCCTGGAGAGCATCCCGCTGGGCCGCATGATCCCGCCGGACGACGTGGCCCGGATGGTGGTCTTCCTGATGGGTCCGGGCGGCTACAACATCACTGGCCAGACCATCAACGTCGACGCCGGCGTGCTGATGGGCTAGGCCACCGCCTATCGCCCTTTGCAGTCAAAGGGCTTCTCACGACACACACTGCAACCGGGGGGAGTAACGTGCAACTCGAAGGGAAAGCTGTCCTCGTCACCGGCGCCGCCCGCGGGTTTGGGCGCGCCATCGCCGAGCTGGCCGTCGAGGAGGGCGCGCGCGTCGCCGTCGCCGACGTTAATCTCGACGGCGTCGAGGCCGTCGCGCAGGGCATCCGCGACCGCGGCGGGGAAGCCGTCGCCATCGAGGCCGACGTCAGCGACATCGCGTCCATCGACGCCATGGTCTCGGCGGCAGTCGGCGCCTTCGGCGGCATCGACATCCTCGCGAACAACGCGGGCATCACCCGCTTCGCGCCGCTGCTGGAGGTCTCGGAGGGCGACTGGGACTCCATCATGGGGGTGAACGCCAAGGGGGCATTCTTCGTGCTCCAGCGTGTGGCGCGGGAGATGGTCGCGCGAGGCCGGGGCGGGCGGATCATCAACATGGGCTCCGTCGCGGGCAAGGGCGGCCGCGCCTCCAACGCCGCTTACGCCGCGAGCAAGGCAGCCATCATTACCCTCACGTTCCAGGCCGCGAGCGCCCTCGCCAGCCACGACATCAACGTGAACGCCATCTGCCCCGGCGCGGCGGAGACGGAGATGTTCGCCGGCATCCGCCGCCAGCGCGCCGCCGCCTTCGGCCAGACCTACGAGCAAAACACCCTTGACACGCTGGCAAGCGTCCCCCTCGGCCGCATCATCGACCCGCAGGACATCGCGCGGCTGGCGGTGTTCCTCGCGGGCCCCGGCGGCTACAACATCACCGGCCAGACCATCAATGTCGACGGCGGCGTGCTGATGGGGTAGGGGGCGAGGCCACATACAACCCGTTAGCACAGCCCCTTGACGTATTGTCTCTTATATAAGACAATATTGACGTGGACATCCTCTACACGCAGGTCTTCCAGGACTGGCTCAAGGGGCTTCGCGACCAGCGTGCCAAAGCGTCCATCCTGACCCGCCTTCGTCGCGTCGAAGAAGACAATTTCGGCGACCACGGGTCCGTCGGCGGAGGTGTAAGCGAACTCAGGGTCGATGTTGGCCAAGGCTACCGTGTCTACTATACAGTCCGCCGGACCACCGTCGTGGTCCTGCTCTGCGGCGGCAGCAAATCGAGCCAGCGACGAGACGTAAAGCGGGCCCAGTTGATGGCGGCTGAGATTTAGGAGAGAACCATGGAACTCAAGAAGTTCGACGTAGTTGATTTTCTCGATAGTGACGAAATGCTGATCGAATACCTGAACGCGGCCTTGGCGGAGAATGACCCTGCCTTCTTCGCCAAGGCCATCGGCGACGTAGCGCGCGCCCAAGGCATGACTTCCATCTCAGAAGCGACCGGCCTGGGACGGCAATCGTTGTACAAAGCCCTGTCCGCCGGCGGCAACCCCCGCATCGACACCCTCTTCAAGGTCCTCGACGCCCTGAACATCCGACTCGCCGCCACCCCCGCGTCCAAACTCCAGCTCCAGCGCTCACCCCGGTAGCTACAACATCACCGGCCAGACCATCAACGTCGACGGCGGCGTGTTGATGGGGTAGGGGGGCTTGACACGCGGGGGCAGACGGTATAAGCTGTGAAACACAGTTTTTGTGGAATTGCGAGATTGTGAAAATGAAGAACATCACTGTGTCCGTCGATGAAGAGACCTACCGGCTCGCCCGCATCCGGGCCGCCGAGGCGGGAACGTCTGTTTCCGCCATGGTGCGCACCTACCTGGAGGGCCTTACTGAAACCGAGGACTCTGCCCTGGTTCACCAACGCATGAACAGGCTGCGGGAAGACATACTCAACAAGTACGTTGCTCGCAGCGGCGGCTTGCGCATGTCTGACAACCTCTCCCGTGATGAGCTGCACGACCGCGATGCGCTTCGTTGATACCAATATTCTCCTTTACGCGGCGGTCGGAGGTACAGAGGAAGCCGACAAGCGTAGGATCGCCCGCGCTGTGCTGGAAGACAGAGATCTTGTCTTGTCAGTTCAGGTCTTGCAGGAGTTGTACACACAGGCGACCCGCCCCACTCGCCCTGAGGCAATGCGCCATGATGAGGCCGTCCTCTTCATCGGCACTTTGCTTCACTTCCCCGTCCAACCCATAACGCTGGACGTCTTCCGCACGGCGCTTGAATACCGGGAGCGGTTCCGGCTCTCCTACTGGGACAGCGCCATTCTCGCGGCGGCCAAGGTCGTCGGCTGCGACACGCTGCTCACAGAGGACCTGAACGCCGGCCAAGATTACGATGGGGTGCGGGCGGTCAACCCGTTCACCGCTTAACCCGCAAGCGGACGAGACGGCGGTAGACAGCTTGGGCGCTACGGACTCGTCACAGGCTCCAGGCCGAACTCCGCGCGGATGGCATTGACGATGGGGAAGTAGTCGTTGGCATAGAAGTCCTTGAGGGCTTGTTCAATCTTGAGCCTTGCCTTCTCCGGGTCAAATGCATGCAGGTCTTGCTCATTGAGGACGACGCGGGAATAGCCCGAGTGCCATTTCGCAGCAAGGGGTTTGTCCCTTTTTACACCTGAGACTCCACTATCTTGCAAGCAAGTGGCCACTAGCTGGCGGATGTCATTATCTTCTTGCGCGGTAGGGCCGATATATAGGAATAGTCGCAGTCCCTGCTCTTCCTTGAACTCGAAGAGGACGATGCGTCCTGAAGTTGTCCAACCTTGGGATCGTTTGAGATTCGTAATCTCATCAAGGCTACCGGAGTATACGCGGTAGTGGTGCCGGTCGTGATAATCCTGGTATAGATCAGGGGCAACCTCAGTCACCGTATCTTGCACAAGGGCCCACAGCTTGTTCAAGTCGACTGACCTTACACTTATGATGTGCTCAATGGCCGTTTTGTGTTTCACATAGACCTGGTACGCGAGTTCGTCAATGTTGTCCCGTGTTGCCAAGACGTGCCTCCCCAAGGTGCGCTTATATTGGGACAGGAAGTCGCTAACGGCTGGGCTAATGGATGAACCCCGCATCTGCAAAACTCTATCCATGAGTTGATTAATTGTTTCGTAGCTGAGAGAGACCCATTTCTCTCTGTCATTGTCGTCCTGGGGTTCCCTTCCATCTGGGGTCAGAAATATCGGGAAGGGCGTGAGATTAGGGTATTCTGTTTCTACGATATTCCGGTATCGCGCAAGCTGGTCTGAGTGTTCATTGGCGCCAATCTTGTTCTCTATGGGGCAGACGAAGCCATCGGCTGCTCCGACCACAAGTATGTCAATTCGATGCCGTTCAGTTGCAATTTCTACGTTCGAGAGATTCCAAGCGTCCACGTCGATCGAAGAGAGTGCACTGATTCCGAGTGCGCGCGCTTTTGCTGTGGTCTCCATCAGGAATCGACGCAGAAAGTAGTCACCAAGCCCGTGAGTCTCTTGAGGACTCAGGAGCCATGCCAAAAAGGCCGAGTGAAGAACCTCGCGCCTCGCTATACCGAGCGCGTCGAACAAGTTGAACTCACTCAACAGCGCCTCTAGCTTTTCGAGGTCCCTATCAAGCACCAGCGCTTCCAGTTGCTCCTCGGTCAGCTCGCTCACCCCAGTCCCGCCTACGCCCTGTCCCACACCCGCGTGTACTTGCTGATGCTGCGGAGCTCCTGCGGCGGGTTCATGTGGCTGCCTCGGATAGTGTAGCTGACCTCTGCCACGTACACGCTGCCCTCCGAGTCGACGGTGATGCCGTGGGGCGCGATGAACTGGCCGGGGCCCGTGCCCTCCTCCGGGCTGCCGAAGCGGCACACCAGGTTGCCGTCGAGGTCGTATATGCCGACGCGGTGGCCGAGGCCCGGCGCGTCGTCGACGCCGCCGATGCCGTTCAGCTCGCCGATGTAGATGTGGTCCTGCCACAGCATCATCGAGTCCGGGCGGTGGATGTTGTTCCACATCGTGATGAAGTTGCCCTCCGCGTCGAAGACCTGCACGCGGTGCGGCTCGCGGTCGACCACGTACACCCGGTCGCGCTCGTCGATGGCGATGTTGTGCGGGCGGATGAACTGCCCCGCGTCGATGCCGGAGCTGCCCCAGGAGAACTTGTACTGGCCGTCGCCGGTGTAGACGTGGATGCGCGCGTTGCCGTAGCCGTCGGAGATGTAGATGTCGCCGTTGCTGGGCCGGATGGCGGCGGAGGTCGGCCGGTTGAAGGGCTCGCCGCCCCACTTGGGTGACGGGTGGTCCCGCTCGCCGATCTCCATCAGCCGGGTGCCGTCCGACGCGAACTTCTGGATGGTGTGGATGCCGTCGTCGGCGACCAGCAGCGTGTCGTCGTGGGCGCAGTAGAGGCCGTGGGTGCGGGTCTCGCTGAACCACCCCTCGCCAAAGGTGCGCTGGAAGTTGCCGTCCTTGTCAAAGACGATGATGGGGTGCTTGCCGCGCGTCAGCACGTACACCGTGTCCTGCGAGTCCACCGCGACGCCTGGGCACTCGACGAAGGTCATGCCGTCGGGCAACTGCTGCCCCCATCCCTCGACGTACTCGTAGAAGAAACCGTTTTCGCCAAAGATCTCAGCCATGATTTACCCCTTTCGGCGTAGTTGCGGGCACACGCGTAGGGCGCGCCCCTGTGGAGTTGGGCTATGCTAGTTGTCCCGTGCGCGGCGTGTCAATGAACGGGCTTAGGCCGCATTGCGACGCGGGGCGCGGGGTGGTAGTCTGCTATTACAGACAGATCCCTTACGCAGGAGTTCCATTTTGACTATGACAGCGGAGGCCGCCCACCTCTTTGAGGATGCGCGCAACATGTACGCCGCGGCGCTGGAGCGACTGGCCGCAGGCGACATTCGCGACGCGTCGGAGAAGGCGTGGTGCGCCACCAAGCGTGCCACCGATGGGCTGCTGCTCGCGCGGACCGGGCAGGCGCCCGAGAGGACTACGGAGACCGGCAGGGGGATTCGCACCCTCTCCGGCGGCAGTCCGGCGGTCTACGATTTGCGGGTCCGCTACTATCACCATCAGTCGGTTCTGCACGGTGCGTGCTTCTACGACGGAATGTGCGAGCCCATAGCCGACACCGAGCAGCTCATCCGCCAGACTGCCCAGTACGTCCAGGATGCGGAGCGGCTAGCCAACAGCTGAGCCGGCCCGTTTCACGCGCAGGCGCTCCACTACCCGCGGGTCAAGCGCACACTGAAGAGACCGTTCGTCCTGAGCATGTCGAAGGGAAAACCTGCGTCCGTTCGCCCTGGGCCTGTCAAAGGGCAATCCACGTGAGCATACAAGCGAAGACAAATCGGAGGACAGCATGGAACTCACGGACAAGCAGAGGGACTTTCTCAATGCCAACCACAACGCCGTATTCTCGACGTTCCGGCGCAACGGCGCGGCGCAGCTCAGCGTCGTCACGAGCGGCCTCTACGGCGACGGCGTCGCGTTCACGACGACGGCCGACCGCGCCAAGCACCGCAACCTCACTCGCGACCCGCGCTGCACGCTCCTCGTCTCGCATGACGAGTGGCGGCCGTTCCTGGTGGTCGAGGGCACCGCGACAGTGCTCACGCAGGACAACACCCCCGCCGACGAGCTGCGCACCGCCTTCCGCGACGTCTTCCGCTCCGCCGCCGGCAAGGAGCACCCGGATTGGGACGAGTACGACAGGGTCATGGTGGAGGACCGCCGCGTCATCGTCGTCGTCACTGCGGACCACGTCTACGGGACGTTGGGGTAGGGGCTAGGCGACTTCTTCCTCGTCGTCGCTCTCGGATTCCGGCATGCCGAGGGCCTCGGGCTCAACATAGCGAGAGCTACGCACCTGGGGCGCATCAATGGCGTAGGGCGTCGGAAAGTCCTCTTCCCCCTTGCCTAAGAGACCCGCAAACTCCCGGCCCTTGGGGACAATTGACCGGTCAAATGATCCGATGGACGAGTCATAGGCCTTGAGGGCGCGTTCCAGACCCTTTCCTACCGAATCGTAGTGGTTCATGAATGTCTGCAAGCGGCGAAATAGGTCGTCGCCGGCCTTCGCAATTTCACTGGCATGCTCGGCAAGATGGTGCTGCTGCCAGCCATGCGCGACGGCCCACAGCAGCGAGATTAGCGACGCGGGTGTGGCGATCGCCACCCGCTTCGCCATGGCGTAGGTGACCAGATTCGGATTTGACCTCAGCGCGGCGGCAAGAAACTGATCACCAGGCACGAACATCACCACAAAGTCCAGGGAGCCGTCCACTTTGTCGCCGTACTTCCGGGCGGCGAGGCCGTCCACCTGCGTCTTCAGCGCGTCGGCGTGCCGAGTCAGCGCGGCGTTTTCCGCCGCCTCGTCTTCCGCCTCGGATGCCTCAAGAAAAGCCTTCGCTGAAGCCTTGGCGTCAATGACTACCGCACGGCCATCAGGCAGCCGAACTGTCATGTCCGGCCGGTCGCTGCCGCTCTCCACGGTGGCCTGGAGGCTGTAATCGATATGCTCATTGAGCCCTGCTAGTTCCACAACGCGCTGAAGCTCGATTTCGCCCCATGACCCTATCTGTGTGCTGCTCGTGAGCGCACTTGCCAGCTTGCTTGTCTCAGTGGTGAGCTCGCTGGCCTGTTTCGTCCACGCGTCAATCTTGGGATTGAGGTTCTGATAGTTCTCCGCCAATGGCTTGACCAGTTCCTGAAACTGCTTATGGCGGTTCTCCAGATCACCCTTGGCAGCTTCCATGGTTTTGCCAAGGTTCTCGTTGGCGAGCTGCAAGAAGGCTTCGCTATTGTTGGCGGCGACCCGGCTCGCCGTCGCCTGAAATGCCTCGCTCAGCTGCTCCTTCGCCGTCTCCAGCAGCTGCTCGCCGGTCTTCGCCTCAGACAGTCTGCCCTCCAGCGTCGCGACGCGGGCCTTCGCCCGCACCTCCTGCGCGAACCACACCACCACGGCGCCCACCGCGATGCCCACGACGACAGCGACAATGACTTCCACGGTTCCTCCATTTGCCGGCCGCCCCTGTCGTTGGATATTGCGGCAAGGGCGAAATCCACTGCGGGGATTATGCTACACTAAAGGCGCTTGAGGAGCGTATGTAAATGGGCGTCTTCCATTGCACAATAACCGTGTCCCCCGTCACCGGCGCCGACTCCCGCCGGACGGAGGCCATCGTCGATTCCGGGGCCAGCTACTCCGTGATCCCCGCCCGGTTGCTCAACGAGTTGGGCATCCAGCCCAAGCGCACTGACGTCTTCATGCTGGCCGACGGCACCCGCCATGAGGAGGTCATCGGCGAGGCCCGCGTCGCCGTGAACGGCCGCGACGCCGTGACCCCCGTCGTGTTCGGCTCGGACGAGGCCCTGCCGCTCTTGGGCGCGGTGACGATGCAAATCCTCAACCTCGTCGTCGACACCAAGGGCGAGCGGCTGGTCCCGGGCGTCGCTTACTTGCTCTAGCCGTCCAAGCTCCCCTACCGCTGCACGTTCCGGTACGCGTTGGCTCCCGCGACGATCGCCGGCAGCCCGCCCATGAGGTACGCGACGCCCAGCGCCTCCGCGACCTCCTCCTCCGTCGCGCCCAGGCCGCGCGCCCGGTTGGCGAGGTTGGTCACGCCCTGCTCGTGGTTCAGCAGCGCGTCGCAGATCATCATCATCAACGTCTTCACGTGCGCCGGCAGCGCGCCGCCCTCGGTGATCGATGCGCGCGCCCCGCCGACCATCGCCGCCAGCTCCGGCGCGTTCTCCTCCAGAAGCTGCTGGAAGCCTGTGGGCTGTGCCTGTGTCATGGTTTGCCCTCCGATTTCGTATTGGAATGGACGCAGCGTACCAAAGCGGCGGAGGGGCGTCCAGCGTTGCGCTCGCCTACGCCCTCAGCTAGCATTGTTCGCAGCAATCAGACTGTCGGAGGTCCTCATGGATGTTGAAGAGCTGTTGAAGGGCGTGTTGGCCGTCACGCGCGATGCTGCATTCAATCGCGTCCGCTACATCGGCGCGATGATGTCACAGGAGGAGCAGGCCGAGTTCCTCAAGGGCCTCTTCAACCAGGCCGTCCTGGCCCGCGAAGCCAGGAGCGGCGAGTCCCTCTTCGACTACCTCGAAGCATGGGAGGAGAAGGGCATGGCTATCGTCGCCGGCCGCGCCCAGTCGCCCATCGAGCTCGACGCGACGCCGTGGACCTCCCTGCGCGTGCCCGTCCGCGAGGCCAGGCTGGCCCTCGTCACCACCGGCGGCTTCTACCTCAAGACCCAAGAGCCCTACGAGACCGACGGCCCCGAGAACCTCGGCGACTGGTCGTGGCGCGCAATACCCCGCACCGCGTCGCCGGACGACTTGGAGGTCGCCCACATCCACTACGACCTCTCCGGCCCCCGCGAGGACCGCAACTGCGTCTTCCCCATCGACCGCGCCGCCGAGATGCACGCCGAGGGCCTCATCGGCAGCCTCAACGACACCTACTACTCCTTCATGGGCTTCATCCAGAAGCCCGACCTGCTGGCGTCCGAGACCGCCCCGGAGGTCGCGCGGCTCCTCAAGAAGGACGGCGTCGACGCCGCGGTCATCACGGCCACCTGACCCATCTGCAATCGGTCCAGTGGACTGATAGCGCGCGCCCTGGAGGCGGAGGGGATCTCGACGGTCCTGGTGATGATGAACAGCGGCCTCGCCGAGGTGATGCAGCCGCCGCGGGTCTGCCGCGTCCGCTTCCCCTTCGGCCGGCCCATGGGCGAGCCGGGCAACGCCGACCAGAGCCGAGTGCTGCTCGAGGACGCCCTCAGCGTGCTCGAAACGGCGACCGAGCCGGGCAGCGTCGTCCACCTCCCGTACCGCTGGCGCCGCGAGGACTACGCGCAGGTCCGCCGCGACCGCGCCGCGCCCATCGCCGGAGGCTAGCGGCAACCCAGCACACGGAGGACGCCCTTGAACATCGGATTCAGCGCCCCCACAAGGGGCCCGCAGGCGACGCCCAAGTCCCTCGCGCAACTCGTCCAGCACGGCGAGGACCTCGGCTTCGGCATCGTGACCGTCAGCGACCACGTCGTCTTCCCGCGCGCCGCCAACTCGACGTACCCCTACAGCGAGGACGGCTCGTACTGGGGCGGCGTCGAGTGCATGGAGCAACTGACGCTCCACGCGTACTTGGCAGCCTGCACAACGTCGCTGCGGCTGCTCACCTCCGTCATGGTCGTCCCCCACCGGCCGCCGGTGCTGACCGCGAAGGTGCTCGCGACGGTCGACGTACTGTCCGGCGGCCGCCTCATCGTCGGCTGCGGCGCGGGCTGGCTGCGGGAGGAGTTCGAGGCCATCAGCGCGCCCGACTTCGACAGGCGCGGCGCCGTCACCAACGAGTACATCCGCGCCTTCAAGGAGCTATGGACCAGCGACGAGCCCACCTTCGACGGCGAGTTCTGCAGCTTCTCCAATCTCCACTTCGAGCCAAAGCCCGTGCAGAAGCCGCACCCGCCCATCTGGACCGGGGGCGAGAGCCCCGCAGCGCTCCGCCGAGCGGGACGCCTCGCCGACAAGTGGTTCCCTATCGGCACGAACCCCACCTACCCCGTCCGCACGCCTGAGCAGCTCACACAGTCGCTGGAGCGCGTGCGCCACCACGCCGAGGAGGCCAGCCGCGACCCGTCGGACGTGGGCGTCGCCTACAGCGCGGGCATGCCCAGCCTCGGCGAGGCCGTCCAGCAACCGGACGGCGCCCGCCGCCCCTTCACCGGCGACAGCGAGCAGGTCGCCGGGGACATCCGAGGATTCGCGGAGGCGGGCGTCAACGACATGGCATTCCGCTTTGAGCGCGGCACGCTGGAGGAGACGCTGGCAGCAATGGAGCAGTTCGCGGACGAGGTGATGGCGAGGGTGTAGGCCACCCCTACCCCTGCGCCACCATGTCCTCAAACAGCTCAAAAAACTCCGGGCACGTCTTCTCCACGCACCGGTAGTCGTCGATGACCACGCCCGGCGTGACCAGGCCCATGACCGAGAACGCCATCGCGATGCGGTGGTCGCCGAAGGTGTCGATCGTCGCGCCGCGCGGCTTGGCCGGGTAGACCGTGATCGTGCTCTCAGTCTCCTCCACGCGCACGCCCATCGACTCCAGCCCTGCCGCGACGCTGTGCACCCGGTCTGACTCTTTGCCCCGCACGTGCGCGATGTTGGTGATCGTCGTCGGCGAGTCCGCGAAGGGCGCGACGCACGCCAGTGTCATCATCGTGTCGGAGAAGTCGCCCATGTCGACGGTCACCCCGCGCAGCCCGCTCGCGCCCTCCACCGTCGTCGAGCCGCCCGCCTGCGTCAGCCGGCACCCCATCTCCTCCAGTACCCGCAGGAACTGCGTGTCGCCCTGCAGCGAGCCCTCCAGCGGCAGGTGCTCGACGGTGACGCGCCCGCCCGCGACTGCCGCCGCCGCCGCGAAGTACGACGCCGTCGACGCGTCCGGCTCGATGGCGACGTCGTTCGCGCGGTAGCCCCGGCCGTTGCCGACGAGGAAGAGGTCGTGGCGCGGACGCTCCACCGCCACGCCGAACTGCTCCATCAGCCGCGTCGTCATGTCGATGTACGGGCGGCTGACCCGCACGTCCGCCTCCAGCTCCAACGGCGCGTGGCACAGGGGCGCCGCCATCAGGAACGCCGAGGTGAACTGCGAGCTTTCGCGGGCGTCCATGACCGCCGGGCCGCCGGCCAGCCCGCGCGTCGCCATGTCGAGGGGGAACGTGCCCGTCGGCGTCGTGATGCCGACGCCCTGCGCCTGCAGCGCGGCGATCAGCGTGTGCATCGGCCGCCGCTTCATCTGCGCCGTCGAGTCAAAGTGGTAGTCGCCCTCGCCCGCGGCGACTGCCGCCAGCAGGAAGCGCGCAGCGGTCCCCGCGCTGCCGCACCACACCGACGCGCTCGCGTTGGGCGCGCCGCCCGCCGCGCCGGTCACTGTGCAGACCGCGCCGCCCGTCTCCTCAACGCCGAACCCCAACGCCTGCAGCGCCCGCACGAAGACCAGCGTGTCATCGCTGATCTGCAGGTTGGTGAGCGTCGAGACGCCCTCGGCCAGCGCCGCAAGCAGCAGCACCCGGTTCGAGATGCTCTTGGAGCCGGGAATGACGACGGAGGCGGCAAGCGGCCGCTCAGCCGTCGAGATCTCCTTCTGTTGTGTGTCCGCCATGCGTCCCGCCTGGGCTTCACTCGCCACGTTGTCCGCCAGCTACTAGCGTACACGAGCACACCCCGGCATTCCAGCGGAGGGGCCGCAGGGGCCTTGCGCCGCCGGGGGCAAAAGCCCAACGGCAGGATGCCGCCTACTCTGAGCCGCCGCCGGACCCCCGGCGGTTGCCCGCAAGCAGCGCGTTCAGGATCTCGGTTGCCACCAGGACCAGGAATCCGACGCCCAGGCCTCTGTTGAGGACGCTCAGAAAGCTGCCGAAACCGCCTTCTATCCACCAGTAGAGGCCCGTGACAAGGGTGACCAGAATGGCGACCACCCCCAACACCCTGCCGATCATCACCACATCCATCCGCGCCGGATCGATCTTCACTTCCATGGCAGCCTCCTTGTTAACGCATACCTGGGCCCTCTATCCGCGCCGTGCACCCTGTCTCCGGATCGCCTTCGCGCTTCCGAGAGCGGGCGCGGTCTACCCGCGCGAAGGGTACAGGATTATCACTCGCCATACAACAATTGTCAGATGCTCGGAACGCCATTCTCTAATTTTTGCGCATTCCGGCGCGGAAGGCCCTGAATGCGGCGATTATGCTCTCGCAGGCGCTTGCGCCTAGACCGCTCCCCGTGCAGGCGGTACACTTGCGCCGGCCAATGCAACCAGGAGGGGAGTCATGGCACTTACCGGCAAGGTAGTTGTGATAACCGGCGCCGCCCGCGGCATGGGCCGCGAGTACGTGCGGTGGTTCCTGCGCGAGGGCAGCAAGGTCGTCGCCCTCGACCAGTCCTGGGAAGATGTCGACGACTTCTCCGAGGAGCTCGGCGGCTTCGAGGAAGCCCTCGTCGTCACCGGCAACATCACCAGCGACGCCGACCTCGACGCCGCCTACCAGGCGACGATGGACCGCTTCGGCACCGTCGACGTCCTCCTCAACAACGCCTCCATGCGCATGCGGGACGTGCACCCCTCGGCGGTGCTCAACGTGCTGGACTCCACGGACGAGCAGTGGCAGTACGCCTTCGAGGCCAGCGTCCTGGGTCTGATCAAGGCCATCCGCCGCTTCGTGCGGCCCATGATCGAGAACAAGAGCGGCAGCATCATCAACGTCTACTCCGGCTCCGGCGTCATCGGCCGCCCGGGCAACCAGCCCTACGGCGCCGTCAAGGCGGCGGTGCACAACTTCACCCAGTCGCTGTCCGGAGAACTCGCGGAGTACAACATCGCCGTCAACTCGCTCATTCCCGGCGGCACCCGCAGCACCGGCTACGAGGAGCAGACACGGCTGCAGGCGGAGATGGGCCGCGTCAGGGTGCGGAACCCCGTCGGACCCGGCCACACCGCGCCCGCCGCGGTGTGGCTTGCCCAGCAGGACTCCTCCACGTTCACGGGCGAAGCCGTCGACGCGCTGAAGTGGAACGAGGAAAACGGCTACGGCAGCTACGACGCTTGGGCCTCGCCCGACTAGGACGTGCCGTCCCGTGACGACGCTGCTAAAAGCGCTGACCGGCGCGGGCGTTGGCCCGAGGCGCACCTGCTTCCGGCTCATCACCGAAGGCAAGGTCACCGTCAACGGCGAGCCCGCCACCAACGCCACGCTCGAGGTTGACCCGGCGGTAGACGCCATCGAGGCCGACGGCCGGCGGATCACAGCCGCGCAGCCATACGTCTACGTCAAGATGAACAAACCCGCGGGCGTCCTCTCGGCCGTGCACGACACCCGTGGCCGCCCGACCGTCTCCGGCCTCGTCCCGCCGCGATACCGCGACTTGCGTCTCTTCCCCGTCGGCCGCCTCGACATGGATTCCACGGGCCTCGTCCTCATGACCAACGACGGCGACCTCGCCTACCGCCTCATGCACCCCAGCTACGGCTACGAGAAGGAGTACCACGTCAGCCTGAAGGTGTCGCTGACGGACGCCGACGTCCGCGCCCTGTCGCAGGGGGTGCTCCTCGAAGGCCAGCGCACCGCCCCGGCACGGGTCGCGCGGCTGAACGATCGTGCGGGCATCAAGTACAGCGTCACGCTCGCGGAGGGCCGCAAGCGCCAGGTTCGCCGAATGCTCGCGTCGCTGGGCAAGCCGCCCACAACGCTCGAGCGCGTCCGCATCCACACCCTGCTGCTCGGCGACCTCGCGCCCGGCGAAGCACGGGATCTGTCGGCGGACGAGTTGGCCGCGTTGCGGGGCGACAAGGGGAGCTAGGGCCTGAGGACTGGAGTGCTAGTTGGCAACGAAGTCGCCAACCCAGTGCACCGGGTAGCTCGCATCGCTGGCGACACGATGAAAGCGCTGGTCCGCAGTCCACAGCTCGCCCCCCAGCGACTCGGCCAGCGCCAGGTAGTGCGCGTCGTACACCGCGCTCTGGCGGAGTTCGCTAGCCAGTTGGACGGCGCGAATGTGAAGGCCGCTGACGTCCCTGAACTCAATATTAATAGCAAGCAGGCTCTCCACGCCGCTTACCACATTTTCTATGGTGTGTTCACCACGAACCATACGCTTGTAAAGGGCATTGGCCACCTCCACCCGCATATGATGGGGAGCCACCATCTGGATATTCTCCGTCAACCAATGCCGGACGAGGGCATTGGCTTCTCTGGTGTATTCCTCGACAGCTAACCACTTGACCGCCACGCTGGCGTCCACCACGACGAAACCGGCCACTACCGGCCATCCAGCTGACGGTCACGCTCCTCACGTGCCTCATGGATGAGGTCGACACTGCTGCCGGGGAGCACCCGGTCGCCGTAAATTCTCTTCTGACGGGCGATCAGCTCATCAATCGACATGCGAGGCGGGGGCTGTCCTTCGGCATCGTCCTTGTCGAGTTCCTTGTCGATGGCCGCGCGGCAGTACTGCCCCATGCTCACGCCCTTCCGCGTAGCAGCCGCTTGTAGCCGTTCCTGCACGTCTGGGGCTAATTCCAGGGTCAGGCGCTTTTTCTTCGTTTCCATAGTGACGCGTCCCAAAAACGATGTGAATTAAGCTTAACGCCAGCATCGCTACGCCGCAATGTCGGCAGTCAGACTGGGGCCCGCTCGCGTGACGCCCAGCTTACCCTACCGCCGCGACCACCGCGTCGCCGGCCGCTCCTGCAGCTCGCCGTCCACGTACACGTCGACCCGCTCGTTGAAGAAGCAGACCAGGTTGGCGATCTTGACCGACTCCGACGTTGGAAGCTGGTAGTACCACGCCAGGTCCTCGCCGTCCTCCACGCCCTCAACCGAGTAGTAGTTCGCCGTGCCCTTGTACGGGCAGCGCGTCACCCGCTCGCTCTTGGCCAGCAGGCCCACCTTCACGTCCATGACGGGCAGGTAGTACCGCACGGGCAGCCCCGTCTCGAACAGCAGCGTCGGACGCGTGCTCTCGGCGAGCGTCACGCCACCCTGCTCGACGCGCACGTGCCGCGTGCTCGGAAGGCAGTCGACGCGCTTGTGCGGGTCGCGGGCGTGGACGAAGACCTCCTCGTCCTCCTCGAACCAGTGGTCCACCTTGTTCCAGTAGAAGGCGACGTAGCCGGAGATGTCCGGGCACGTGTCCGCAAAGGGCGACGTGTACGCCCACAGGACGTTCTCCACCGTCGAGTCGCCCGCGGTGAGCGAGTAGTACTCCGCGTTGCCCTTGTACGGGCACTGCGTGACCAGCTCGGCATTGGCCATCAGGTCCATCCGCACGTCCTCGCGCGGGAAGTAGTACGCGGGCACGTTCCGCGTCTCGAACAGCAGCAGTGCGCGCCGACTGTCGGCGATGAACTCGCCGTTGTGCATGACGCGCACCCACTTGGCGCACGGCTCCACCGACCCCGTGTGGTTCGGGTCGCGCCTGCCGATGAGCTCTTCCTTGGATGCAAGCGTAGTCATCGTATGCCTCCCGGGAATGTTTGCCGGATTGTGGCACAGGCCCACCCTGCGGGCAAGGGCGCGCACGTGCCGCCTCTTGACGTAGCGGCACGCTTGGGGCAACCTTGCCGCACAGCATTCCCGTCCTGACTCAACCTATGCGAAGGAGCAACACCATGAAGGCGGCTGTCCTCTGGGAACTCGGCCAACCCCTGTCCATTGAAGAAGTCGAGCTCGACCCGCCCAAGGCCGGCGAGGTCCGGGTCAAGATCGGCGCCGCGGGCATCTGCCGCAGCGACCACCACTACATGAAGAAGGAAGGCTCCATCGCGACGCCCGCCGTCCTCGGCCACGAGGGCTCCGGCACCGTCATCGAGCTCGGCGAGGGCGTCACCACGCTCAACGTCGGCGACCGCGTCATCCTCTCCTTCGTCCCCAACTGCGGCCGCTGCAAGTTCTGCCTGACCAACCGCGCCAACCTGTGCGCGGCCCACGCCGCCACCGGCGCCACCATGTTCGACGGCACCACGCGCCTGCACCAGGGCGACACCCGCATCAACCACATGGGCAAGGTGGCCTGCTTCGCGCAGGAGGCCGTCGTTCCGGAGAGCGGCTGCGTCAAGGTGCCTGACGACTTCCCCTTCCCGCAGGCCGCCTACATCGGCTGCTGCGTCACCACCGGCGTCGGCGGCGCGATCTTCAACGCCGGCGTGCACCCCGGCAGCGCCGTGGCCGTTGTCGGCTGCGGCGGCGTCGGCCTCAACGCCCTGATGGGCGCGCAACTCAACGGCGCGACCAGGATCATCGCAGTCGACATCGACGACGGACGCCTGGAGTTCGCCGGCCGCTTCGGCGCGACGCACTTCGTGAACCCGCCCCACGGCGACCCCGTCGCCCGCATCAAGGAGCTGACGGACGGCGCCGGCGTGGACTACGCCTTCGAGGCCTTCGGCGCCTCGGAGACCATCGAGACCGCCTACCATTCCATCAAGCGCGGCGGCACCGCCACGATCCTCGGGCTCGCCCCCATCGGCGACGACCCGGTCATCCCGGGCATCGACCTCGTGCGCAACCAGAAGACGCTGAAGGGCAGCTACTACGGCTCCGCCCGCCCGCGCGTTGACTTCGACACCATGGTCGACCTCTACCTCAACGGCAAGCTCGACCTGGACTCCCTCGAGGGCAAGCACTACTCCCTGGACAACATCATGGAGGGCTACGCGGACCTGGAGAAGGGCGTCCCCGGCCGCGGCGTCATCACGGACTTCAGCTAGGCAAGAGGAAGGACCTGCAGCATGCCCGGTGATTTCACCGTCCTGGAACTGGTGCAGAACGGCAGCATGAGCGCCGGGATGGCCTCGGTACTCTGGAGCGCGATGGACGACCGGCGGTCGTTCATCGTCGCCGCCGGGCCGCGCCAGGCCGGCAAGAGCACCACGACGGAGGCCATCCTCGACTTCCTCCCGGCCAGCGTCCCGCGTTACGACCTGACGGGCGATCGCGCCCAGATGGACGCCCTCGCGGCCTCCCCCGACGGCGGCTACCTCGTCGTCCCCGAGTTCAGCGACCACACGCCCTGGTACCTGCGCGGCGAGCAGGTCGTGCAGGTCTTCGACACCGCCGACCGCGGCTTCTCCATCGCCGGGACCCTCCACGCCGACACGCCGGAGGACACCTTCGCCGAGCTCCGCTCCCACGGCCCCATCACCGACAGTCAGCTCGAGCGCATCGCGTGCCTGGTCTTCCTCGGCGTCCGCGGCTACCCCGACAACCCCGTGCGCTGGGTGTCGAGCCTCTGGCAGGTCGACGGTGTCGCCCGCGGCGAGCCTCGAGGCCGCCTCCTCTGCCGCTATGATGCCGCCGCAGCCCGCTTCGTCTGGGAGTACAGCGCCGTCGGCCTCTCCGCGTCCGAGGCCCTCCGCGAGGAGCGCGCCGCCCGCATCCAGTCCCTCGCCGACGCAGGCCGCACCAGCCGCGCTGACTTCGCCGATCTGCTGACTGCGTAGCCGCTAACGGCGCATCGCAATGTTCGGGCTGCAACCGTCATTCCTATTCCTCTATAATGGAACTGAATTCGTTGCGGTCACTTTTGTCTGCCTGCAAGAGAAAGGCTCCTGAATGGACAAGGTCTTCATCTACTGGGATCACTCCAACATCTTCATAGAAGCGCAGCGGCTCGCAGAAGAACTCGAGGCTGAACACGACGCCCGCTATCGCGTCCGAATCAAGTTTGACAACCTGTTCCGGCTGGCTCATGCCGACCGTCCTGTTGAACGGGCATACGCGGCGGGTTCCGTGCCTCCAGAGCTTCGCCAGCTGTGGAACCGCCTTGAAAACAATGGCGTCTCGGTGTACCTGTTCGATCGGGGCAGTACCGAGCGCGGAGAGCAGGAAATCCCCGATCGCGTGCTGCAACTGCACATGTTGGAAGACGCTCTGGACTATAACGGCGATGCTGGCACTGTTGTGCTGCTGACGGGTGACGGGGCTGGCTATCTGGAAGGCACGGGTTTTCATAGCACTCTGGAACGTATGCACAAGCGTGGTTGGCGGATTGAAATCCTGTCGTGGGCCGATGCCTGCAACAGAAGAATGCGGGCATGGGCAGAGGAGAACGGCGTCTTCATCCCACTTGACGACTTCTATGAGTCCATCACCTTCACGGAGCCGTCGCGGCCAGGGTTTCCACTGGCCCAAGGGCGGGGTGCAGCGCCGCTGGACCTGACCCGGCGACGAATGTCCTAGGCAGGCATTTTGTCAAACCTTGCCGCATAGCCGCTGAATTGAAATCAGCGGGCATTCACTTTGTTTGCCCTTCGATTTCCCTCAGGGCGAACGTGGTAGACAACACAAACCGATACACAGAGGAGCACCCATGACCACACTCGTATTCGGCGGCACCGGCTTCATCGGCCGCCGCACCGTCCCCCGCCTCGTCGCCGCCGGCGAGGACGTCGTCGCCGTCGACATCAACCCCGCAACCGCCGACTACTCCGCCCTCGGCGACAAGGTCCGCGTCCGCGCCGGCGACATCACCAACTTCGAGGACGTCGTCAAGGCCGTCATCGACGCCCAGCCCGACCGAATCATCAACCTCGCATACATGATCGGCGGCGGCGAGGACACCCCCCACTTCTCCTTCCGCCTTGACCTCCTCGGCATGGACAACTGCTTCGAGGCCGCGCGCCTCTGCGGCGTCAACCGCGTCGTCTACGCCAGCTCCTTCGCCGTCAGCGGACTCCAGCGCTTCTTCGGCGACCGCGCGCTGAACGAGGACGACCCGGCCCACGGCAGCAACATCTACGCCATGAACAAGCGCTACAACGAGTTCCAGGCCGCCCAGTTCAACCGCGTCTACGGCATGAACATCATCGGCATCCGCCCGCCCATGGTCACCGGCTACGACAAGCAGCGCGGCTCCATGGCCCACGTCCGCATGGTGACGCTCCCCGCCCAGGGCCTGCCCGTCTCCTTCCCCCAGAGCGGCGTCATGCAGATCCCCCTCCACGTCGACGACATCGCCGAGACCTTCACCCGCATCACCCTCGCCGAGGCGCCAAAGCACACCCTCTACAACACCGGCGGCACCCCCGTCAGTCTCGCCGAGATCGCCGACATCGTCCGCGGCTACATCCCCGACGCCGACATCTCCTTCGACGGCGACGGCGGCCTCGATGACTCCCCCAACTACCTCATCGACAACAGCCGCCTCATGAGCGAGTTCGAGCTGCAGTACGCCCCCTACCCTGACCGCGTCCTGCAGATGATCAATGAGGTCCGAGAGCACCACAACCTGCCCCCCGTCGAGGCCCCGTAATCCCCAGTTCCTTCCCCCTTTGGAGGAGGGCTATACAGTTCCTTCCCCCTCGGGGGGAAGGTTAGGATGGGGGAGCCCCCGTTCGCCAGGAGACAAGTCAAAAGGCCCGCCCCTTGTTCGACATGGGGGTGAACCAAGCGAAAGACGCAACACAAACCGCAAAGGAGCACACATGACCACACTCGTATTCGGCGGCACCGGCTTCATCGGCAGGCGCGCCATCCCCCTGCTCGTCGAGCGCGGCGAGGAGGTCGTCGTCGTCGACCTCAATCCCGCATCGGCCGACTACTCCGCCTACGGCGGCGCCGTTCGCGTCACGGGCGGCGACATCACCAGCTTTGAGGACGTCATCAAGGCCGTTATGTCCGTCAAACCGGACCGCATCATGAACCTCGCCTACCTCCTCGGCTCCGGCGAGGACACCCCCCACTTCTCCCTGCGCATCAACATCCTCGGCATGGACAACGTCTTCGAGGCCGCCCGCCTCTGCGGCGTCAACCGCGTCACCTACGCCAGCTCCATCGCCGTCAGCGGCCTGCAGACCAACTTCGGCGACCGCCTGACCACCGAGGATGACGCCATGTTTGGCACCCGCCAGTACGCCAAGCACAAGATGTTCAACGAGTACCAAGCCTCCCAGTACAACCGCATCTACGGCATGAACATCACCGGCATCCGCCCGTCCAACGTCACCGGCTACGACAAGGTCCGCGGCTCCACCGACCACGTCAACTGCATCACTCTCCCCGCCGAGGGCCTGCCCGTCAAATTCCCCTACAAGTCCATCCGCCGCCTGCCCTTGCACGTCGACGAGATCGCCGAGATATTCACCCGCGTCACCCTCGCCGACTCCTCCCGCTACGAGGTCTACAACTCCGGCGGCGCCCCCATCAGCCTCGGCGAGATCGCCGACGTCGTCCGCGAGTTCATCCCAGACGCCCAGATCACCTTCGACGACGAGGGCGGCCTCGAGCACTCCGACAACTACCTCGTAGACAACTCCCGCCTCCTCACGGAGTTCGAGCTGGAGTACAAGCCCTACCGGGACCGCATCCTCCAAATGATCAACGAGGTCCGCGAACACCACGGCATGCCCCTCGTGGACGCGAAGTAGCCGCCTCCCACTCTCGTCATTCCTGCGGAGCCTGCCCCCGTACCCCGATACGGGGGCAGGAATCCAGAGGGGCGGGGCGGAGGGCGTAGGGGCGATTCGCGAATCGCCCGTCCCGCCGGCAGGCGGGAACCCGCGCCCACCAACAGGTAACCCGAGCAAGGAAAGGAGCCCACCCATGATCGGTCTCGTCGTCCAGGAACCCAGCGCAGCCGCAGCCGTCGCGCGCATCAAGCAGACCGAGGACGCGGGCGTCCCCGCCGTGTGGATGACCATCATGGGCGCGGGCGGCGCCGACGCGATGACCACCTTCGCCGCCGCCGGCGCCCAGACCAACAGCGTCCTCATGGGCACCGCCATCGTGCCGAACATGCCCCGCCACCCCATCATCATGGCGCAGCAGGCCATCGCCGTCGCCCAGCTTGCCCCCGGCCGCTTCCGCCTCGGCATCGGCCCCAGCCACCAGACGTCGATGCAGGCTACCTTCGGCTTCGACTTCCGCAAGCCCCTCACCCGCCTCGGCGAGTACCTCGACATCGTCTCCGCCCTGCTCACCGAGGGCCAGGTCGACGTCGACGGCGAGTTCTACACCGCCCACACGCGAACGCCCACCGCCCCCGACGTCTCCCTCATGGCGTCCGCCCTCCGCTCGGCGTCGTTTGAGTTCTGCGGCGCGCGAGGCATCCCCGCCCTCTCGTGGGTCTGCCCCTCCGCCTACCTCCGCGACTCCGCCCTCCCCGCCATGCAGCGCGGCGCCGAGAAGGCCGGCGTCGAGACCCCGCCCCTCATCGCCCACGTCCCCGTCTGCATCAGCGAGGACCGTGACGCCGTCCGCGACGCCGTCCGCGCGCAGCTCGCCAACTACCCCCGCGCGCCCTTCTACGTCCGCATGTTCACCGACGCCGGCTACCCCGAGGCCGCCGAGGGCACATGGAGCGACGCCATGATCGACGGCACCGTAGTCTGGGGCAACCGCGAAGCAGTAGCCACCGGCCTCCAAACCTGGCTATCCGAAGGCTTCGGAGAACTAATGGCCCACCCCGTCATCACCGGCAACGACCGTGAAGCCGCCCTCGCAGACGTCATGCAGGTCATCGCGGCGGCGAACTAGCGCCATCCACGATCCCCGCCGTCCTTCACGTCCGCCACCGTCATTCCCGCGAAAGCAGGGATCCAGGGGCAGTGGGCTTACCCAACCACGTTCGACGCCGCGTGGGTTCTCTCGCAACGCCCTACTTCATTCTGTTGGCTGTTTTCAAATGGTTGACTGTATCCAAGAGTTACCTCATATCATTTGCTCAGATTATGGGATTTGATTATTAGAGCATTGACAACGCGTTGTCCATCCATTATCTTTAATCCAAGCGGCCCACTGGAGGCCGAAACTAGCCTTGAGGAGGAATGCATGACGGAGAGAAGGCTTCTGGCCAAGCGAAACGGTGACGGTAGCTTTACGGTGTCCTACGCAGTTGGTGAGCTTGTAGAGGATTCGTTCGTTGACTTTTACAACGAACAGACGGGGTCTGGCTTCCAGCGGAATGAGACCAATCGGCAGACTAGGGGCAGACAAGTTGCTGAGTACATACGACGCTGCGTGAAGGACGGCGTGCAGCCTAAGTTGTTCGAACTGACTGCAAACGCCAGGGTCGGTACACCTTGGGGCGAAGGCGACAACTGGTCCTACGAACCGCTGGACGAGAAGGGCACCATTGGATTCCTCTACTTCAGTCCTCGAAAGGAAAGGGACTGGTTGTCCCTCACTGACGGGGCGACACGGTCCTTGGGACTGGAAATGGCCCTAATTCGAGGCGACCTGGATCCTGAATGGGGCGTTGATGTCCGAATATTCGTCAACCTGTCCATTGCCCAAGAGATTAGCCAGTTTCTCCTCATTAATGACTACCAGAAGAAAGTCCGCACTGACCTTGGACTCCGTGTAGTTCAAAGGCTTCTTGATGAAGGAGGCCTGACCACCCCTGAGAAGAAACTACTGCAGACTGTAGTGCCAGACACAGACTCATGGAAATTTGCGGCTAGCCGCATCACCAACGAAATGAACACAGCCGCGGATTCACCCTGGCGCAATCGGATCCAAATGCCCAGTGACCCGCCCCGAAGCACCACACTCCAAGCATATTTCACCAGCTTGGAGTACATCCTGAAGGACGAAGATATCAACGTCCTAGTGGAGCAGATGGTCAACACCGGAGAGGTCGAGACTGACAGCACCGAATTAGTTATCAGGGTGCTCAAGAACTTCTGGAACGCTGTGACTAAGGTCAATCCCAGAGCGCACCAAGAACCAGAGACCAACGTGCTTTGGGCACCGATTGGGTCGTCGGCATGCCACATTGCGCTAGCTTCAGTTCTAAAGACACTCTTGGAGAGTCCTGAGCCGAATCTGACAACCGAGCGGTTCGTGGACATGCTAGATGGAACCCTCGTGGCCAACTACGACTATTGGTACACCAAGAAGGGGAAACTACCAGACGACAAGTACCCCAAGGAAAAGGGGGATGCCACCATGATGACTGGAGCATCCAACTACAAGCGTCTAGCCAGAGATCTGGAGCAAGAGTGGCGTTCTAGCCTCCACACTCGACACAGCCAAAGGAGAGTGCTGCTGTAGGGCGGGAACACTACGGTAGATTGCGCTCTTGGGCCGCTGCTGTTGGAAATGCCATATGACAGCAGCGGCCCTTCCTGACATCAAGAAATCATTGCCGTGCTTGGCTACCCTACCCATTACGCCGCCACGTGCGTCCCTGCGATGCACCTGAAGACCGCGCCCGCCATCATGCCGCTGCCCCACCACTCTGCGTCACCCCCGTGCAAAGGCTGGCCCCCAACCGGGCGAGGCAGTGCCCCTTCCCCCCGGGGGAAAGGCTGGGATGGGGGAGTCCCCCACCCTGACACAAGCCCCTCGCGCGAAAGCCGCACCCCCCGTTACCCTCTCCCCATGCAAGCACTCACCACCACCGCCATGCAGCCCACCGCCATCGGCGCACGCGTCTTCACGACGGCGAGCCCCTCGTCCACCGGAACCGTCGTGGCTCAGCCCGACGGTTCCGGTGGACGAGGGGGCTGCCGGCCCCAAAAAAGCAAAAAACTTGAGTTATAGCTGGAATGCGACACATTCCCTACAAAACAAAGGCGAAACAACCTCGGCCGCAGCTACGGGCAAA
>JAPONS010000104.1 GCA_026713825.1 Chloroflexota bacterium
CGTATCGGCCTTCACCTTACTGGCGCCTTCGACACACCAGCGGGGCGAAGGAATAGGGCGGAACTACAGTGCCAGCGCGAACCTGATCTGAAAAGTTCTTGATTTTATCAAGTCTGGTGGAGCTGAGGGGATTCGAACCCCTGACCCCCTGCTTGCAAAGCAGGTGCTCTTCCGACTGAGCTACAGCCCCTTGCCCTTGTCCTGCGACACAGAAGCGCCCGGGTGGGCGCTTCCGATGCAGTGTCGCTCCTCAATTACAGCAGGCGCGACTCGTTTCCGTCAACTTGACCGGGCGGCAACCCGCCAACGAGCGCTAGTGCGTAAGGATCTGCTCGAGGAACATCTGCGTGCGCGGCTCCTTGGGCGCCGTGAAGAATTCTTCCGCCGTTGCGACCTCCACGATCTCGCCCTCGTCCATGAAGACGACGCGGTTTGCCACGTTTCGCGCGAAGCCCATCTCGTGCGTCACGCAGATCATTGTCATGCCGTCCGCGGCCAGCTCCATCATGACTTTGAGGACCTCGTTGATCATCTCAGGGTCCAGGGCGGACGTCGGCTCGTCGAACATCATCAGCCTGGGGTTCATCGCGAGCGCCCGGGCGATGGCCACGCGCTGCTGCTGCCCGCCGGAGAGCTGGCCGGGATACTTGTCGGCCTGCTCGGGTATGCCCACGCGCTCCAGGAGTTGGTATGCCTGTTCTTCCGCGTCCCTTTGCGGCATGTGACGCACCTTCTGCGGCGCAAGGGTGATGTTCCGCAGTACGGTAAGGTGGGGGAACAGGTTGAACTGCTGGAACACCATTCCGGTTTCCGTGCGGATTTTGGACAACACACGGATGTCGTCCGTAATCTCCTTGCCGTCGACGATGATGCGCCCGCCGTCGTGGCGTTCGAGCTGGTTGATGGTGCGTAAGAGGGTCGACTTGCCGGACCCCGAGGGGCCGATGATCACGACGACCTCGCCTTCCCCAATGGAGATGTTAACGCCATTGAGCGCGGTGAAGGTGCCGAAGCGCTTCACTACGTTCTCCATGCGGACCATCTCGTTGCTGTTCTTCTCCGTCATTGCTTCACCCTCCGCGGAGTTCGCTACCGCCGTTCGCCCACGCCCAGCCGCGATTCAGCGGCGCTGCCGAGCTTGGACAGCAAGTAGGACACCACCCAGTAGATCAGGGCCACTATGATGTAGATCTCAAAGAACGCACCTTCAGCAATGTCAGTTTGGCCGCTCAGGATCTTCTTGGACTTTTCCAGTGTGTTGACCAGCGAGATTGCGGCCAGAAGCGCCGTGTCCTTCCACAGCGCGATGAAACGACCGATGATCGCAGGGATTACGGCGCGGATGGCCTGAGGAAGAACGATGAGTGCATACATCTGCACAGACGACAGCCCCAGGGACTGCGATGCCTCGCGTTGCCCCCTGGGGACGGACTGCAGGCCACCGCGTATGACCTCGGCGATGTATGCGCCGCCGAAGAAGGCAAATACGAACATGACGCGGTACACAAGGTCAATGCTGCTGAAGGCTTCACCAATGGGGCCCAGCTCGTCTTTGAGAAATGTCGCGAAGAGGAGCCAGACCAGCAGGGGCGCCGCCCGAACGACCTCGATGTAGCCCACCGAGGATATGCGGATGGCCAAATACGGCGAGATCCGGCCCAGGGCCAGCGCCATGCCGATGAAGAATGAGAAGAACCCGCCAACGGCGAAGACGAGCATGTCCAGGAAGGCGCTCTCCCAGCCATTGGTGGAAACCCCAAGTTGCAGCAGTACGATGGCTGGGATGAGCAGCACCCACAGCGCCCCGATGCCCTGCAGAACGATCGGGTTGCTGCGATATCTCGAAATCTGCTTGCCAACCCAGGCGCCAATCGCGAGCGTCGCGAAGACGCCGGCCATGAACACCCACGTCGACCCGAAGGGAACAGCCAACCCCAGCGACAGCGCGTACAGCCATGAGGGCGCCCATCCACGGTCCACGACCAGCACGTTGTCTATGCCGGTCACTGTCTGCGTCTGCCCTGCGGACTCGATGACATCGGTGAACTCGTTCTGCTCGATGCGGACCTCTGTACCGAGCCCAAGCGTCAGCACCATCGCCGCGACGACGCCGATGGCGACCAGGTACGGCCGAAGTTTCCCGGCCCATATGCCGTAGGTGACCGATATCAGCGCAACGACTAGGAAGACAGCGATCCAGATGCGGAACGTCTCGTCAGCCGGATAGCTGCCGATGAAGAAGAGCCGCCGGTTGATGGCGACGAGGCCCCAATTCGCCTGGAAGAGCACGTACCGGGCAGTAAGAAACAGCAGCACTACGGCCGCGCCGACGGAAACCAGCGTCAGGGCCGTATTGCCCCGGGTGTTGAACAGGTTGGCTTTCACCCACTCGACGCGCTGGGCAAGGGACGCCGGCCGTATGGCAGTTGAGGTCATCATTTCAGCTGGACGTTCTTATTGATGGTGTTCATGATCATCGAGATGATGAGGTTGGTGAGGATGAAGACTATGAAGATGAACAGGTAGGTCTGCAGCAAGTTACCGGCGTTGTTCACGATGCGGTTGGAGATGAGGACTATCTCGCCATAGGCGATGGCGTGGGCCAACGTCGAGTCCTTATTGGCGTTCTGGTACTCATTGTTCAGGGCAGGGATCATAATGCGCAGCGCCTGCGGCAGCACGATGAGGGTGAACCGTTGATACACGGTGAACCCCAGCGAGGCCGATGCCTCGACTTGCCCGCGCGGAACTGCCTGGATGGACCCGCGCACGATCTCCGCGATGAACGCGCTGAAGTAGAGGGCTAGGGAGACCAGCGCGCTAATGTATCCCAACCCAAGCTGGTTGCCGCCCGCGTAGGTGAAAAACCCGGACTCAGACTGGACCACCTCAGGCAGGGTGACGCGCAACGGGAGCAGCAACGCGAGGAATGAGGCTACGGCCAAACCGACAAAGACGGCGATACCCCATGTGTTGCCCCGCATGACGCGTCCCGTCAACTCCTCCTGCTGTTCCCGGACCCGGCGTACCCACATCGCAATTGCGGCAGCGATGATGAGCGCAATGGGCCAAATCCACCAGATGTCGTTGGTTGGCGCCAGCCACGGGATCGCCAAACCCCGGTTGCTGATGTAGAGGAACCCTCTGATTCCCGATTCTGACTGGATCTGCGGCAATGCCCTGAAGACGCCAAAGGCAAAGAAGAACATGATCAGCAGAAGGGGGAGGTTTCGGAAAGTTTCTACGTAGAACTTGCCCAGCCGGGTGAGGATTGGGTTGTTGGCGAGTCGGGCCACGCCGACGAGGAGACCCATCAGCGAAGACAGAGCGATTGCGAATACGACGACGGAGATGGTGTTGCCCGCGCCCTTGAGCATGCCCAGCCATCGGGGATCGCTCGCCTCGACCTCGAGGGCCGCGAAAATGGAGCTGCGGTCCGGGCTGCCGTAGGGACCGGTGATGAAGCGAAAGTCAAAGAGGTTGGAGAAGATGGAGTACACCAGGTAGATGGCAATGATTGCTGCGGCAAGGCCAACGACTACGTTCACCACTTTGGCGCGGGAGTCACTGTGGTTCCAAACGTCGCTGAGGTATTCTTTCATTACAACGGCCAGAATAACGGCAAAGGCATGGCCCGTGCAAGACGGGCCATGCCTTTCACCATCAGATTTTTGGTATCCGAATTGCTACCGCATCGGCGGCGCGTAGATGAGACCGCCGTCCACGTAGGAGGCGTTCAGCGATCCGGCACGCGTGAGACCAACGGCCTCCAACGTGCTCTCATAGGCTTGGCCGTAGTTGCCTACCTGCTTGATGACGGCCTGCATGAAGGTGCCGGGGATCTTGCCGTGGCCGATGCCCAGGTTGCTGGGAGCGCCGCCGTCAAAGCCGACGCCCAAGAGCCGCGCCACGGTGTTGTTCGGCGGGTTGGCCGCCATGGCGTCAACGTTGCCGGAGTGCACGCCCTGCTCCTCGGCGATGATCATGCCGTTGACCACCCAGCGGACCACGTCCTCCCACTCGGAGTCGTAGTCGCGGACGCTGGGACCAAGGGGTTCCTTGGACAGCGTCTCGGGCAGCACGACGGCGTCGACGCCGTCATCGGACTTGAGGGTGAACTGGTGACCGCCGAGCTGGGATTTGTCAGAGGACCAGGCGTCGCACTGGCCACCGATGAAGGCGCCGCGGATGGCCGCGTTGTCCTGCAGGGTCAGCTCAGAGTAGGTCAGGCCATTCTCTGCAAAGTAGTCGGACACCGCGCCCTGCGTGCTGGTGCCGTCAAGGATGCAGATGGTGGAGCCGCCAAGCTCATTGACGCTGGCGACATCGGAGCCAGCGTGGACCATGATGCCGGCGCCGTCGTAGAAGGTGGTCGGCGCGTAGGCGACTTCGAGGTCGGCGTCGCGACTGGCAGTCCAGGTCGTCGTCCGAATGAGGACGTCGATTTCCTTGGCTGCAAGGAGCTCGAACCGGTTGGCGGAGGTGGCTTCCTTGAACTCTACCTTGCCGGCGTCGCCAAATACGGCTGCCGCCAACGCACGGCAGTAGTCCACATCGTTCCCGGTAGCGGAGCCATCCGGGTTCAGCACACCAAAGCCAGGCGTGTCAGCCTTCACGCCGCAAATCAGGTTACCGCGCTCGATGATGACGTCCAGCGTGTTCTCGCGGGCGTCCTCTCCGCTGTCAGACTCACAAGCTGCTACAACAAATACGAGCAATAATGCGGCAACCACCGCAAATATAGAGACCAGCCTGCCATTTCGGTTCATCTCGCCTCCTATGCCTTTGTATATTAGATACGCCCTACAGGAATCTACCGTCAAACTCGCTCCAATGCAAGAGTCTGAACGGCAGTGAAACGTGAAAATCCATCAACATCCCTGCGCATAGCGTCGTTCTGGCCCGAGTGCGTCACTATGTTGACAAGGCGTAGCAGCTACAAACGAGACCCTTTGTGCTGTGTCTCAACGACAAGTGGGCTATCTACATTCTCTATAGTAATAGGGCATAACCAAGTTGTTTGTCTATAGCAAATATCAAGTTCGTGTCTATGCTTGCGTGGATGAACCTGCCACAGGAACCGTGATGTGCAGGGGTGGTCGTGACGTCAGCAGCAGCAGCGCCGAGACCGCCAGCAGGCCTACACACGGCCACCAGACGCCCTCGTAGCCTCCGGTGTTGTCGGCGACGTAGCCCGTGACCGGCCCGGCCGTCGCGGCGAAGAGCATGGTCGTCAAGAGCGCCACGGACCTGACGGCGCCGGCGTGCTGCCGCCCGAAGTAGGCCGCATACACGATGCCCTGCAGGGCGCCGAGTGAGTTGATCGCAAATGCCCAGATGTAGAGCGCCACGAACATCATGAGGGTGTTTGCCACGTTCAGGGTGAGTATGAAGCACGTCAACATGAAGAGCATATTCAGCGCCAGCAGCCTCTCCACGCCGACAAAGGCCACCTGACGGCCCATCGTCACGGCGCCAACCAGGGTCAGAATCTGCGCCGTTCCCGCCGCGAGCGCCATAAGGCTCGGGTCCATTCCCTCGCCAATGAAGTAGGGGAAACGGAAGATGACCATGGAGGTCGTACAGAAGGTGAACATGCTGTAAGCCAGCGTGACGCGCCAGAACGCCGGCGTGCGAATGGCCTCTGCCCTGGTCCATTGGCGAGCCTCTGGATCGCGAGATGCGCCGGACGCCCCGGACTCCCGTGGGGTGTCGCCGTCGGGCATCAGGCCGATGTCTTCCGGCTGCCGCTTGAAGACAAGCAGTGACACCGGCACGATAACGCTCAGCCCGATGATGCCGAGCGTGAGCCACCCCGTCTTCCACCCGAACTCCAGGATGACCCACTGAACGGCTGGAAATGCAACCAGCAGGCCGAAGGGCGCGCCCATGGAGAGGATGCCGAGGGCGCGGGCACGTTGACGTACGAACCACTTGGCCACGACGGGCGCGCCGTAAATGGAGGCCGGGCCGTGGATGCCCACAAGGCCCGTCACGACGTAGGCGGTGATGAACCACCATTCGGGGTGGAAGAAGCTCAAGCTGCCGAGGAGAATTGCCGCGATGCCTCCCGCGACGGCTAAAAGCACCTTCGCGCCGTAGCGGTCGATGAGGCGGCCGATGAAGAGCCCTCCGACGGCGGCCGCCAGCAGGTGCCCGGTCTGCGTCCAGCCAAAGAGCGCGCGGCCCCAGCCGAGGTCCTCGCGCATGGGCTCGATGAAAAGGCCGTAGGTGGGGCCGGCGAGCGCCATGGCCGTGGCGCCGACGACGATCATGCCCCAGACGACGTACCAGCCATAGAACAACCGGGGTTTGCGGCCTTGCTGCACGGGGGAAAGCGCTCCTCTACAGACGTTGGCGGTTGCCTCGCCCATTGTGGCGCAAGCGAGTCGCTCGCGCCACCACTGGCGCTCGGCCTGCGCCGTCTGTCGGCGCGAGACTAGCGTGCGCTGGCCGGCTGTGCCTCGTCGGCGACTGCGCGCGGCGGGGACGCTGTGGCGTAGTTCGAGAGCACGATGCCAGTCCCGATCGCGGCGAGTATCAGCGGAATTGCCATGAGGAACGCCGTTAATCCAAGGGCCGACCACTGTCCACTGAGCAAGGGAGGCGCGAGCGGGATGATGATGAGCGACAGGTCAACAAGGCCAATCAGCATGAGTGGGACTGCGCGCACCCAGATGGCGGCCAACACGGCGATCACTGCGGCGACGAGGCCGACATTGGTGCCCATTGCAACTGCGGCGTCAGTTTCCTGCGAAAGCCCGTATTGTGAGCCAATGGACAGGGGGTTGTGGCCCACGTAAGCGATGACCACGGCCATCACGACGGCCACAGACACGGCCAATCGCAAGAAGTACAGGCCTGTGCGGTACCGGTTTCGCGCCTTGAGACTCGGATCAACGGCAATCTCCACGCGGGGCTGAGCGCCCGGCGGCCCCTTGCGTTGACGCCCGAAGACCATGTCGTACCCGAATGCGATTACGATGTAGCCGACGGTAATCGTGATCGTGAGGGTGAAGGGCCAATATTCGAAAAGCTGCCCCACAAATCCATCGAAGAAGGCCAATGCCACTACCAAGTCGCCCATGGCGCCAACACACTCCTAGCACTCAGCGGAGGAAATAGTTAACTGAGACCGATTTTCCGGTCGCAGTTTATGGTAACACTGCGCGACGCTGTAGCGATAGCGCAGCATGACAGATATTTAGAACCCGCTCCTGCGGATAATGGGCGGCCAAGCCCGGCCGAGCGCACCTGCAAGGAAAACCTGTATACTCCCCCTGCCAGCAGCCTGGACACTCGGAGAAGCCATGGCCCGGACCCAACAATCAGACCACGACTCGCTCGGCGGAAGTTTGGCCGCGAACGTTGTCGTGCGTTCCGGGGTCTTCTACGGCTGGTGGATCGTGCTTGCCGTTGCGATGATGCGGGTCATGGCGTCGGGCGTCGGCAACCAGGTGCGGAGCCTGCTCGTCCTGCCGCTGGAGGAGGAGTTCCAGGTCTCCCGCGCCGAGGTCTCGCTGATGTTCACGGGCGGCAGCATCGCCGTCGCGCTTACGGGCCCGCTTGGGGGCTGGCTCATGGACAAGTTCGGCCCCCGTCGCATCATGATCATCACCACTGCCATGTCCATTGCCGGGTACGTCCTGCTTGCGATGGCGACAGAGTTCTGGCAAGCCCTTCTCATCTTCACGATTCCACTGGGCGTCGCTTACAACTGGGCCATCCTCAACTCGGGCGCGCCGATCCTCAACAACTGGTTTGAGCGAGGGAAAGCACGCGCCCTATCGCTCCTCAACGTGGGGCATGGCGCGGGCGCGCTCTTGCTGCCCCTGATGGCCATTGCCATCGTCACCTTCGAGTGGCGCTGGTCGATGCTCCTCGCCGCTGGGGTCATGACCGTCGTCATGATTCCCGTGCTGATGGTGGTGAGGAACACGCCCGAGGAGATGAACCTCGCGCCGGACGGGGACAAGCCGGACCCGACGCGCGCAGCCACCGGCGGACGACCGGCCATGCTCGCCGGCATGACGCTTGCGGAGGCAGTGCGAGGCCCCTTCTTCTGGGCGGTGGGCATTGGCAGCTCGTGCATGCTCTTCGTCAACTCCGGCATCATCGCCCACATCGTCCCGCTGCTGGTGTGGAAGGGGCAGACAGAGAGCGTCGGCGCGCTGCTGCTGAGCCTGCAGCTCGTCTGGACCGTCCCTGTGGTGCTGGGCGTCAGCTGGGCCGCCGACCGCTACGACGGCAGCAAGATCATGGTGGGCATGATGTGCGTGGTGCTGGCTGGCGCGGTCACGCTGCTGGTGGCGCAGAGCCTGTGGAGCCTGGTCCTGGCGGTCATGATGCTGGCGACGGGCGGCTCGCACTGGGCGATCTTCTGGGCGGTGCTTGGCCGGCAGTACGGCCGCGCCAACTACAACAGCATCCGGCTGTGCATCTACTCCATCATCATCTCCGGCATCGCGGGGGCGCCCTTCTTTGCCGGCCTTACCTACGACCGGACGGGAAGCTACGGTCCGTGGCTGCAGATCATCCTGTTCGTGGGCGTCCTGGGTCTGATCGCCTTCATCATTGCCGCGATCACTCGGAAGAAGCATCCCACGTGGATGCACAGGTAAGCGCGTTGCGTGCCCCTGGCCTCTGCATAGCCGCAGGGCTGGCGGCCGTCGTGCTGTTCGCGGCCTGCGGGGCCGAGGTTGCACCGGAGGCTCCAGACGCTCCGTCCGTTCCCACGCCGCCTACTGCCGCCACGCAACCGCCTTCGCCAATGCCCCCGCACCCACCCAGTTCACCAACCCCAATGCAGCAGCCGTCACCAGAAAATACACCGCCCCCTGCCGTGGCGCCCCAGCTGTCCCCAATGCCGTCCCCGCCCCCTACGCCGTCCCCGCCGCCGACACCATCCCTGCCGCCTATGCCAACCCTCCCTCCGACGCCGGAGTCCTTTGGCGAGGAGATTGGGGCCGCGGTGGTCATGGGCTCGTGCGCGTTCTACATCGAGGTGGCGAACTCGCCGGAGACACGGGCCATCGGGCTGATGAACCGCGAGTCGCTGGGACAGGACCGCGGGATGCTGTTTGTCTTTTCGGAGGAGCAGGTGCTTGGCTTTTGGATGAAGAACACGCTCATCCCGTTAGACATCATTTTCGTTGACCGGGACCTGACGGTCGTGGACGTGCAGACGATGCGGCCGGAACACGAGATCGCGCCGGACCCGCTGCCTACCTACATATCGGCGGCCCCTGCGCTGTACGCCATCGAGATCAACGAGGGGCTGGCGGCCGAGTGCGGCGTCGAGCCGGGCGACACCATCGAACTGCGCAACCTCATGCGGGACGCGCAGCCGTAGCGCGCCTCCGCCCGCTGAGGCCCAGCGCGGGAAGCAGCGCAGCCAGCAGCAGTATGGCCGAGATGCGGAAGAAGTCGCGGAAGAGCGCTATGCTGGCGTCCGACACCGATGACGTGTAGACATCCAGCTGCGCCTCGTATTCGGCCTGAGACAGGTCAGGCGAGGGCAACGGCAGCGCGAGGCCCTGCGTCGCAGCCTGGAACTCGCCGACACCCCATGCGGCGAGAGCGGCCATGCCGAAGGTCATGCCCACCATGCGCGCGGCCGTCACCAACGATGCCGACGTCGCCTGGTAGTCGGCCGTCGTCGCGTCCATCGCGGTGACGAAGACGGGCGCGATGACCAGCCCGAAGCCGAACCCGGCGAGCGCCAGGTGCAGCGTCATTCGCGGGTCCGCGATGTCTATAGTCCAACCGCTCATGTACAGCAGTCCGACGCTCCCGATGGCCAGCCCGAACATGGTCAACGTACGCTCGCCGAGCCGGTAGGCCAGGAAGCCGCCGATGACCGCGCCGACAGGCATCGCGCCGGTCATGCGCATGAGCCGCAGGCCGCCCTCGAGGGGACTCTGCGCGAGCACGGTGTTCGCCATCAGCGGCACGGTCACCATCGCCATGATGAGGGACGCACCCACCAGCAGCTTCACGACGAGGGCCGCGGTCGCCTGCCGTGAGCGGAAGAAGGACGGCGGCAGCAGTGGGTTCGGCGCGCGAGCCTCCACCCACACCAGCAGGCCGACGACGATTGCGCCCACGCCGCCCAGCGCGTAGGGCCACGGCGAGGAGGCGTCGAACGCCGACTGTTGCGCCGTGGCGAAGACAAGCATCGTCAGGCCGGCGACCATGAGCGCGCCACCGGCCCAGTCCATGCGCACGCCGGACAGGCTCGCGACGGGAAAGCCGCGCAGCGCCCAGATGAGGATGAGGGCCTGCGGGATGTCCAGCCAGAAGACCCATCGCCAGCCCCAGAGGTTGGTGATGACGCCGCCGTAGAGCGGGCCGAGCACCATGCCGGCCTCAGCGCACGCGCCGATGATGCCCACCGCGATGGCCCGCCGGGTGCCGGGGAAGGACTGCACGGCCATCGCCATGCCGACGGGGATAGTCGCGCCGCCGCCGAGCGCCTGCACGAC
>JAPONS010000105.1 GCA_026713825.1 Chloroflexota bacterium
GCCGTTGCCGTCGAGGAACACGACCTCGGAGGCGTGGACCTCGGTGCGGTGGCGGCGCTGGCCGTCGTCGGTCTCCCAGGTGTTCTGGACGAGGCGGCCCGCGACGTAGATGCGCTGCCCCTTGCCGACGTAGTTGTTGACCGCCTCGGCGAGCCCGGCCCAGCACGTCAGGTCGTGCCAGTCCGTCTCGGTCTCCCCGTTGGAGCGGGGCCGGTCGGTGGCCAGCCGCAGCTTGGTGACGGCGGTGCCGTTCGGCGTGTAGGTCATCTCGGGTTCGGTCCCGACCCTGCCCAGCAGCTCTACCTTGTTGATCGTCCGTGACATCTTGATTCTCCTTCTGTGTGTAGTAGCGCGGTGTCCCCGCGCCCGTCTGAAATTGAGAGCGGGGCCGCTCCCGTAGATGGGAAGACGGCCCCGTCCTGCGCCCCTGTGAGGGAGCGTCTAGCTGAACTCGAAGTCGCGCGGTTCCGGCTCGTCGCCCTCGAAGAGCCTGTCTGGGTCGAACGGCTCCACCGCGCCCCTGAGCCAGGCCAGAGCGTCCACCGCCTCGCCCGCGTGAGCCTTCGGGTTGTCCACGGCCTTGAAGTAGGTCAGCGCGGCGTTTATCACGTTCGCGTGCGCCCCGTTGGTGCAGTCGATGCGAAGGGAAGCCTTCGCCATCATCTCCGTGCTGGCCAGCACCTCGACCCGGTTGGAGAGCCGGGTCTGCACGGAGGCAAGCTCGTTGGCCAGACGCGCGATCTCGCGGGTTGTTGGCGGCAGCCTCCGCAGGGTCTTCCTGGCGAACCTGCTCATGTCTCCTCCTTCCTTTGGGATGTCCGAATCTGGCGAGGCCGCCCCGGTAGCGGGAAGCAGCCCCGTCCTGCGCTCCCGATGAGGAGCGTCTAGGTCACTCGCACGTACTCCGACTCGCTCTCGGTGACGATCTCCGCCCTGGTCTCAGGGTCGAGCGCCTCGTTGAGCCTCCGGTGGTTCACGGAGTACCGTGTCGTCTGCACGAGGCTGACCGTTTTTCCTCCGACGGTCGCCTTGGAGTCCCCCTGGCGGCGCATCCACGCCTTCAGGGTGTCCAGGGCGGTCCGCTTGGCCTTCTCGGGCTTCCTGATGGAGTCCTGTGCCTCTGCGTAGGCCGCCACAGCGTCCCTTGCCTGCTCGTCGCTCACCTCCTGTTCCTCGATTGCAGGCTGTTCGCCGGCCTCCGCCGACCCCGGCAGGCAGACGACCAGGAAGGGGCAGGACCGGCACTGCCAGGAGTCGGCAGAGAAGTCCCTGTCGGGCAGCGCGTCGGGGTCCGGCCCGTTCTGGACGTGATGCGCTCCCAGCTCGCCGAGCCAAGCGCAGGCGTCCTGGAGCGCCCTCTCCAGCCGGTCGGCGGGGATCCGCTCCCAGTCCCAGGTGCGGTTGCCCGTGTCCATCGTGGCGATGACCGCGGGTCGCATCTCCCCGAACTCGCCGAGGGTGTAGAGGGCGGCCTGGGCCACCGCTCCGGGGTGGCTGCGCTCCGCTCCAAGCGTCTGCCAGCGCTTGAACGCCTCCGGCCCCCGCGTCTTGATCTCGACGACCATCGGATCGCCGTAGGCGGGGGTCTCCGGTTCGTCCTCGAAGAGGAACACCTGCGGCGTGGCCGCCTCGTCTTCCGATAGCGGGAGCCGCACAGTGCCGTCCGGGTGGCCGGTGACCAGCAGGTTCGGGCCGACCCTCACGGCCACCTGCTTTGGGTCCTGGGGATCGGGGGCGTCCACCTGCCAGCCCGCCCGCTCCATCGCCCGCACCACCACCGGCTCCAGGGCGTTGCCCGCCTCCATCGCCGTCAGCGATTCCTCCGTGGGGGGATTCGTGGGCTGATACCCGGTAGCCGA
>JAPONS010000106.1 GCA_026713825.1 Chloroflexota bacterium
CGGTTTAGCGCGTCGATGAGCCGCCCGTCCCCGCCCTTCAGTTGGGGGAGGAGCGATGCCATGCCGCCGGGGCGCTCGATGGCCGGGCCTGCCGTTATGCGCAGGTTTGCGCCCATCTCCGCGGCGATGATGCTGGCGAGTGTCGTCTTGCCGAGGCCGGGCGGACCGTAGAGCAGCACGTGGTCCAGCGGTTCGCCGCGCTGGATGGCGGCATCCATGGAGATGGTGAGCGTCTCCTTCACCCGCTCCTGGCCGATGTACTCGGCGAGGCGCCGCGGGCGCAGTCCACCCTCCGCACCCCGGTCTTCCTCGCGCGCTGCCCCTGAGACGATGCGTTCGTTGGCCATCCCGCCGCGATTCTAGCGCATGGGGAGCAGGCTACGAGAGTTTGAGAGATACCTGCGACGGGTCTTGGTCAAAGTGTTTCAAGGCCCTTAAGGCTAGGCGCACGATTTCGCTAGCACTTAGGTGGGCCTCCAAAATGATTCCAGTGTCCTCTAACGGCACTGCACTCTTGAATGGGCTTCCGTCTGGATGCATCCCACTAGTGCTGAATACCACCTTCTTGCCGCGCCTTACGCCCTCGCAGTTCTTCGGCGTGAGTACTTCTTTTCTGTACAGCCAGAGCGCGATCTGCACGAGTACTCCCCTCCAAGCTGTCAGTGTTCGCTCGCCGTCGGGCAGATGTATGGCCTTCGGTGCAGGCTTGTTCGTCGGTTCGGGAGCCTGACTGAGGGGCGTCCAGCCCGGAGGTAGCGGCGAGACTACTGACAATGGGTCGGCGACAGGTGCTGGTGCCGGCGCCGGGTCATGCACTGTTCCCGCACTGCCGTATTCGACTAGGAACGGTTCTCTGCCAACATCGAACCCGCCAATCTCGTAGTTCGGTTGCCAGAGCCCCAAGAGCTTTAGAGCAGCCTTCTCTGGACTTTCGCTCAGAATCGAGACGTCCATGACGAAGTCTTGTTCGCTTGTGCCATAGACCTTCCATGTGTCACCGTTCGTCACTGCGCAATACTGGACCTTGGGCGAACGGCCGATGTTTTCGTGACCCATGTAGTTGATCGTTTGTTGAACATGCTTGTCGACGTCCTCACTGAGCTTCTTCGCCTCGACGAACATAACAACGTTACCCTTACTCATGAGGGCATAGTCAGCCCAGCCCACTTGCTTCACCTTGGGCTCCACTTCCACTACGCCCGGGTCAGCAGGATCCCAACCCAACGCAAGCAGCATGGGGTCAATGAGAGCAACCCGTGCTCTCATTTCCTGCTCACCCCCTGATCTGAAGTAGTTCTGGTGCTCCTTGAGCCGCTTCTGTAGGGCCCTTATCGTGCCCACCAAATCGTCCAGCACAGCAGCAGTCCTCCGAACGGGATGTTCGCGCCATCCTAACACCATCACATTCCCTTCACCCTGTACACTAACCCCATGACCGACGACGCCTACGAGCGCTGGCAACGCGAGACGTACGGGCCCGTCGTCCGGCGTGTGCCGGAGCGCAAGCCCGCCTTCTCCACCGAGTCCGGCATCGAGGCCGCGCCGCTCTACGGCCCGGATGATGCGAACGAATACGGCCTCGGCTACCCGGGCGAGTACCCGTTCACGCGCGGCGTGCAGCCGTCCATGTACCGCGGACGCCTCTGGACGATGCGCCAGTACGCCGGCTACTCGACGCCCGAGGACTCCAACGCACGCTACCGCTTCCTGCTCTCGCAGGGACAGACCGGCCTCTCGGTAGCGTTCGACCTCCCGACCCAGACCGGCTACGACGCCGACCACGACATGGCGCGAGCCGAGATCGGCAAGGTCGGCGTGCCCATATCCAGCCTCGCCGACATGGAGGCGCTGTTCGACGGCATCCCGCTCGCCAACGTCACCACCTCCATGACCATCAACGCCACCGCGCCGATGCTGCTCGCGCTCTACCTTGCGGTCGCGCGCAAGCAGGGCGCGCCGTTCGCCGGGATCGGCGGCACGACGCA
>JAPONS010000107.1 GCA_026713825.1 Chloroflexota bacterium
CCTCTCGCGGCCGCGGCGCCCCACCCCGACAAACCCAACCCCCTCCGCCGCCCCCCCCGTCGTCCCCGCCCCCCCGTCGTTCCCGCGGAAGCGGCAACCCAGCGCACGCGCGGACTCGAGGGGCCGCCCCCGCGCTCCGCCGACAACCCTGACACCACCCCCTCGCGCAAAACCCACCGCCCCCGCTACCCTCACTCCATGACATACGCATCCAACCCCATCCACCACACAGACCGGGCCCGCCCAACCACCGCAGCTCGCGAAAGAGCACACCACAACTGCACCAAAACGCAGCCATTTGTAACTCGTAGGCGGCTCGTAAGTGCTCGACACCCCCTGAGCGTGTTCAATCGAGTCGTATCTGTAGAGGGCAGTTTCGTAGGGGACTCATTCTGCAGAACTTCAACTGGAGCGACTCGAATCGAATCGAATGAGGCCACCCGGACCCAGAGACCCCAACAGCCAACATTCCCCCACTGGATACTACAATTGCGCACATACGGCGGAACTGTGATAGAATCCCCGAAACTCCTGGCAGGAGGACATAATGCTACCCGACATCTCAAAGGCAACTAACCCGAGGCGCCACCGCCGAGAGGGCCCCAACGCGGATACGGAGGGCGCGCAGGAGTTCCAGCGCCAGTATCCCATTGAGGCCCGGCGCTACAACTGGATCCAGAACCAGGTCCTGTGGCCCCTGCGCCATGCGGACGTCAACCCCATCAAGGTCGACCTGGGCACCCCCGAGGAGTTGACCGAGCACATCAAGAACTACGTCCTGGAAGTCGGCGCGGACGACGTCGGCATCGCAGAGATGGACCCCAACTTCGTGTTCGCCGACGCGGAGATGCCCGCCCACACCCGCGTCATCGCGTTCGGCGTCGCCATGAAGTACGACATGATGTCGGACATCGGCGCGAACTCCCAGCGTGAGGTGCACCGCGTGTACTTCAAGATGCTGGACATAGGCGTCCGTGTCGCGCAGTACATCGGCGCATTCGGGTACACCGCCACTGCCCACCCCAACGGCGGCGAGCTCGCGCACATCCCCTTCTCCTACCTGGCCGGCCTCGGCGAGCTGGGCAAGCACGGCTCCCTGATCAGCCCGAAGTTCGGCTCATCCTGGCGGCTGTCGTTGGTGTCGACCGACCTGCCGCTGGTGGTCGACGGCCCCCAGGACTACGGCATCGACGCCATGTGCGACCGATGCAACGTCTGCACCCGCTTCTGCCCCGGCGACGCCATTCACCCGGAGAAGAAGGAAGTCAACGGCGTCCTGCGGTTCCACGTAGACACCCCCGCCTGCGAGCCCTACTTCCAGCGCCTCTGGGGCTGCAAGATCTGCCTGATGGTCTGCCCCTTCAATGGCCGCAGCGTCTTCAAGGAGGGCTACCGCAACATCGCCAAGACCTGGCTCAGGCAAAGGACTACAAGGGCTACCTGCCGATGCTTGCCGCCAACACGCCCAACGCCGACAGCAACCTGGTCCTCTCCAAGTACATGGACGGCGGCGAGTCCTAGTTCGGTATTCAAGGCCATAGAGGTGGGGCGGCCCGGCCGCAAGTGCGGCGCTAGGCTGCCCCACCTTCGTGTCTCCAAGGAGAGGACGCCAGCTTGAAGATCCCTCGCGTTCCCCTGGTGTCGGCGGCGATAGGCCACGCGTCCACATGGGCTATCGTCCTCTTCCTGCTGCTCGTGCCGGCCTACGAGGGCGAGTCCGTTGAGGCCACGCTCCCCGGCGAGGAGCCGGCGGAAGCCGTGCGGACAACGGAGACTTTCCTGGATGCCAACGGCCTCTACGGCTTGTTTGTGGTGCTCGCGCCCGTCGTGCTGACCGGCATCGCGGTGCTCGGACAGTTTGTCTACCGCGAGCACATGTTCCGGCGCATGGCCGCGATATGGCTGCCCCTCATCGCAGTCCTGGCGCTCAGCTTCGCCGCGATATTCACCATCGGCGTGCTGTACGTGCCCGTGGCCATCGCGCTCTTCGTGGCAGCCCTTGCCGACCTCGCGCACCGGCCGGAGGAGGCGTGACTACCGTCCGCCCCAGTCGCGGCGGAACCGCAGCCGCCACGTCGCGCGGAAGACCTCCGGCGCGGCTTGCCGGAGGCGCACCTTGCTGCCCTCCGGCACGTGCCGCCACGCGACGGGGACCTCCGCCACCCGCATGCCGAGCCGTCGAGCGGCGAGCAGCAGCTCCAGGTCCAGCGCCCAGCCTGTCTCGGTGAGCAGCGGCAGCAGCGCGTCGAGCGCCTCGCGCCGAAGCGCCTTCGCGCCGCACTGCGGGTCGTGGACGCCCAGCCCGAGGAACCTGCGCGACCACATGGGCGAGAGACCGCTGACCAGTCGCCGCGCCCACGGCCTCGACTGCGGCTCCAGCGCCATATCGTGCTTGCGCCAGCCTACGGCGGCGTCATGCGCGTCCAACGCGTCCAGCAGCTTCCGCGCCTCGCCCGGCCCCACCATGTTGTCCGCGTCCACAAAGGCCACGCGATCGCCCGTCGCCTCCCGCAGCCCGGCGCGCACCGCCGCTCCCTTGCCGAGTATGGCGTCCTCGACGGTCCACCGGATGGCCGGACACTCGGACGCAGCCGCGTCCACAATGCGCTGCGTGCCGTCGGTGCACCCGTTGAGCGCCACAACCAGCTCCCATCGGCTGCCGTAGCCGGGGTTGAAGGCGGCCGCATAGGCGCGGAGCGTGGGGCCAATGCGAGCTTCCTCGTTGTGGGCGGGAATGACGATGGAGAGGTCCACGCGGCAGCTTTCTCCCTAAGGGGCGGGGTAATCTGGCCCTGTACGGCTATAATAGGGAAGGCTGGCCCCAACGACAACCAAATCGCACTTGCCCAACAGCAGTAAAGGAGGCGACATGCCGCAGGTCATGGTAACGGGCGCCGCCGGCTACGTCGGCAGCATTGTGGTGCAGGCGCTCAAGAAGAGCGGCTACGACATCCTCGGCATCGACAACCTCGCGAGGGGCCACCGCGCCGCCATCGACGAGGACATGACCTTCTACCGCGTCAACGCCGGTGACTCCGACGCCATTGACCGCATCATGCAGCAGTCGCCCATAGACGCCGTCGTCCACCTTGCCGGTTATGCCCAGGCCGGCGAGTCCGTGACTGATCCGGGCCTCTATTACGCCAACAACGTCCGTGACGGCATCACCCTGCTGGAGTGCATGCGCCGCAACAACGTCGCCAGCATTGTCTTCTCCTCAAGCGCGGCCGTGTACGGCGTCCCGGACAGGTCGCCAATCACGGAGGACCAGGCCCGCGCGCCAATCAATCCATACGGCCAATCCAAAGCGTGGATGGAGTTTGTGCTGGAGTCCTACGCCATGTCCCATGACTTCCAGGTGGTCTCCCTCCGGTACTTCAACGCCGCCGGGGCGGTCGGTCCGCTCGGCGAGGACCACCGGCCGGAGACCCACCTCATTCCCAACGCCATCCGCGTGGCGCTGGAGATGGATACTGAGCTGGCCATCTTCGGCGACGACTACCCGACGCCCGACGGCACCGCCGTCCGCGACTACGTCCACGTCGCCGATATCGCGCGCGCCCACGTCCAATGCCTAGAGGCCCTGGGCCAGCTGCCGCTGCTTGCGTATAACATCGGCACGGGCAGGGGCTACTCCGTGAAGGAAGTGGTGGACATGGTGGAGCGGGTCGCCCTGACGTCGGTGCCCACGCGTATGGAGCCGCGCCGGCCCGGCGACCCGCCGGAGCTCGTCGCCGACGCAACCGCGCTGCAGACCGACGTTGGTTGGCAGCCGGAGCTTTCGGGTCTCGACCAGATCGTGAAGGACGCCTTCCGCTGGCACCGCGACCACGAGCGGGGGTACCCCGGCGCCTAGGAGGCAGCCACAGTAAGCCCGGCCCAAGCTTCCGCCCCTTGACATGCAGGTGTAAGATTGGAACTCATCTGCACCTTCAATCGTCACATAAGGCATAGGGCTCCGGGCGGAGCGTCCCAAACTGAGGGCGCGCGCCGCCACCCGGAGCTTCAAACGCAATCCTACACATCGTGTGGCTCTGGCCTGCGCCAAGGGCATTCGGTAGCGATTCCAGATCAGCGACCTTAGCCGAATTTGCCTTTTGCGGAGGTCCTGATGCAGTATTTGGAAGTCATCCGGAATACGGACACCTTTGACTTACAACGCCGGGAGATCATAGAGGATGCCATTCGCCTGGCTGTCATGCTCTACCGGTCCAACAACCTGCCCAAGTGGTTCAAGACCGCGCAGGACCGCGACTAGTACCCCTGGCTTTCTACGCAGCGTGGCTTTACTGTCGCGCTGTTCTCTTTCCGCGCGCCGCCCATAGCCGGGAAAGTCGGGTACCATGGTGTCCATGACCCGGGGCGGCAGTCCCTCCAAAGGAGCCCATGACCACACCGCACATCGCGCTCGTCCGCAAGAGCGGGCGCTTCATCCTCGCCCTTGTGCGCATCGCCGCCGACAACCGCCTGTGGGCCACCGCCTCCGACGGCAAGCCCTTTCGCCTCTCCCCGCAGCAGCTCGTCTGGGAAACCGGGATCCACGTCGCCGACGGCGCCCTTCCCGCCTGGCTGGCGGATGCCGAGCGCCTGTCAGCCGAGCTCGACGCCACCGAGGCCTGGGACATCGTTGTCGAGGACGTGCCCGGCCTCTCGTTGGAAGACCTCGCCGGCCTCGTCTGCGAGCCGCCCTTCAACGAATTGCAGCGGGCCGCGCTCCTCCTCAGCCTCTTCACCGCCGCCGTCCAACGCTTCACCCCGGAGCCGCCGTCGCTGCTCCCCCGCTCCCGCGACGACGTCGAGCGTCAGCTTGCACGCCTTGAGGAGCGCCAGCAGTCCGTCGCGGAAGAGGCGCATTTCACCGCGTGGCTCGCGGGCGACTCAGCCTCCGAACTCACCGGTCGTCAACGCCAGTGGCTTGAAACCCTCGTGCAGTACGTCGCCGAGGGAGACAGCTCGACCGCGGCCCGCGCCGCAAAGACGTGGCTCCGCCCCCTCGCCGCCGGTCCCGACCAACGGCAGACCGCCTTTGACCTGCTGGCAGCCCGAGGCGTCCTTGACCCCGATGAGTTCCTCACGCTCCGCCGCCTCGGCCAGCCGACGTCGTTCACCGACGGGGAGCTTGCCGCCGCCAAGCCGGACACCCTGGCAGGCCCCGGCGTGGACGAGGGCCGAACAGACCTGACGCACCTGGACGTCTTTACCATTGACGAGGCCAGCACCATAGACATCGACGACGGCCTGTCCCTGCGCCAGATCGCGGACGGCTACGAGGTCGGCGTGCACATCGTGGACGCCGCTGCGCTCGTGCCCCTCGGCGGCACGCTGGACGACGCAGCACGAGCACGCATGACGAGCCTCTACCTCCCGGAAGGCACGCTCCACATGCTTCCCCGTGCTCTCGCAGAGGAGCGCGGAAGCCTTTCGGCGGGCAGCGATCGCCGCGCCGTGTCCCTCCTGACGCAGTGGAGCAGCGATCGCCGGCTTCAGGGATGGGACCTCTGCCGCTCCACCGTGCACAGCCGCCGCCGCTATACGTACACCGAGGCCGACGACGCCCTCATGTCCGATGAAGGGGAGGCAGGCGGCGGTCTGCGCGATCTGCAAGCCACCGCGCAGACGCTGCGTGCCGCCCGTCTTGAAGCGGGAGCGCTGGAGATGGAGCGCCCGGAGGTCAGAGTCACCGTAGACGCCGAGCGGAACGTCGCCGTGTCCGTGACGCCCGTGCCTACCCCGGCGCGGCGCATGGTGGCGGAGTTCATGGTGCTCGCCAACCGGCTCATCGGCGAGCGTCTCCGAGATTACGGCGTGCCCACCATCTACCGCACGCAGGAACCGGTGTCGCTGGAGGACGTGCCGGACACCAGCATCGATGCCGTTCGCCAGTACCACATCCTCCGGCAGATCCGCCCCTCGCGCCTCTCGACCACACCGGGCCCGCACGCGCTCATTGGCGTCGAGCCCTATGCGCAGGCGACATCGCCCCTCCGTCGCTACCTTGACCTCGTGGTGCAGCGACAACTGGCGGCCGCGCTGTCCGGCGAGGAGCCGCCGTACTCGCCCGATGACCTGAAGGGGCTGATCGGGGAGGCCGACGCCACCCTCCGAGACCTGAATCGCGCCGAGGACGAACGCAAGCGGCACTGGATGCTCAAGCACCTTGCGGGGCGCATCGGCGAAGCCTTCCCCGCCATCGTGCTGGACGTGCGGGAGCGGCAGAGCGTGGTGGAGCTGGATACCTTCCTCATCCGCAGCAACGTCTACCTTCCACCCTCGACTGTACCGGGGCAGACCGTGCAGCTGGTATTGCAGGAAGTGGACACTTGGCGAGGGCAGGCACGGTGGCGACATACAGAATAGGGCGAGCGTCTAGGTCAGCGTCCCATGCACTGCGAGCCACACGCACGGCGGGTCCACGCTGGTCGAGGCGACGCGGTGCCGGGGGTGCGCCGGGATGAGGACGTGGCCGCCCGTGTCTAAGGTGACCACTGAGCCGTCCTCGTACTGCAGGACCGCGCTGCCCTGAATGACCGCGACCCACTCGTCGCGGTCCTGGTCGTACCACTCGCCCTCGGGCGTCGACTGCCCGCCGGACACGATACGCTCGATCTTCACGCCGGCGTCGGGAATGAGATCGGTGAACATCTCCTCCGGCGGCAGCGGTTCCGGCAAGTCGTAGAGATTAAGTGACATAGCAGCCTCCGTAGGCATACAGGCGCTTGGCGCCCCGCCGGCGGTTACCCGCCGTACACTGTCGTGTACGGCTTGAATACGGCCCACGCAAACCAGAAGTGCGTCCCGTGTACGACCGGCTCCAGCCGTTTGCCCGCCAGCATCCCGTCAACCGCGAGGCCGAGCAGCGTCCAGCGGCTCCCGGTCTCCTCGTCGACGAAGTACTCGTCAACCGCCGTGAAGGTCAGCGGCATGCCGTCCACCACCGGACGGTACACGGCCGCCGCGCCGACGTCCCGGCCGCCCCCGACCCTCGCGTCATCCAGCGCGGAGTTGGCCCCGAACTGGAAAAGCACAACCAGGTCCCGCCCGCCGACGGTGTGGTGTACGACAGGCTCGTGCTCCAGCGTTGTCAGCGGGAAGGCGATAGCCTCAATGCCCTCCTGTACCACGACGACGCGGTCCAGCGGACTCAGCCGCTTGTCCGGTTCACCGAAGAAGAGGAACGGCGTCTGGCGGTCGTAGAGCTCGTACGGGTTGCGGCCGTACTGGCGGCTGTAGCCCGTATCCCGAGAGAGCACACGTCCGTCTGGGTAGGCCTCCTTGAAGTCCTCCCACGAAACGAGGAATGACGGCAGGATTGTCAGTCGCTCGCCCAGCAGCTCGCCGATGATGGCTTCACCCACAATCTGCTGCCACCACGACTCCGTCTGCCGGTCGTACATGATCATGTCGCTGTGCCGCAGCACGCCCGACACGCCGAAGTCCAGCGTGCGGCCGCCCAGGCCGCTGCCGCCGCTTAAACGGCGGTCGAAGGTGATGGCCGAGTTGCACAGAGGGCAGTAGGTCACGGCCACGGGCACGCCGTCGACGGTGTCGTTGACGATCTCGTGCCAGATGAGGATTGCGAGGGGGTAGGCCCTGACGTCGCCGTCAATCTCTACCACGTGCACCTGTTCCCGGTTGTCCAGCCATTCGTCGCCGGCCGCGATGTCCTCGAACACCGGCTCGTCAATGGCCGGGATGCCGTCCTTGCCAGGCCCGCCTGAGAAAACCTCACTCAAGGAGATGGACCGCCGGGTGAAGTCCGTCTTCCACCCGCTGGTGCTGAAGCGGGCGTTCTTGAGCTCCTCATCGCTGCCGAAGTCCGGCGTGGGCGTGACGGTGGGCCAGGGGGTCTCGCCGGGCGGGAGCGGCGCCGCGGGCTTGGGGCCGGATGGGGGGACCGTGTCCAGGGAGCCGGTGAAGGGGCGTGCTGTGGCGGTGGGCTGTGCGGCGGCCTCGCTCGCGACGCCGGCGGCGTCGGCGCAGGCGGCGGTCACCAACAGAAGCGTCGACAGGAGGAGCAACTGCGGCATGAAGCCAACGGTGCGGCGGTGAGGAGAGGCGGCGTTGCGGGGCTTGGCATAGGTGGGAAGCGTCTTCACATGCTCCACTCAGAAGCAGATTGCCGTCAGGGCTGTACTTCCAGCATAACGGATACGTGTTGACGATGGCGAACGCTTTCGCTACCATCAGTTAGGTTGTGCAGCAGTGCGGCCCCATCGGGAGCCTCTTCCCTTGCCCCAGTGGCGCAATGGTAGCGCAGGCGACCTGTAATCGCCAGGTTATCGGTTCGAATCCGGTCTGGGGCTGAGCCAATGCCACCCCACGCAGTGCAGGCTGCGCTTTGCGCAGGGTTGGCGATGGATACCCGCAATGCTACACTGGTACCCGCGAGGAGGGATGGCGGAGCGGCCAATCGCACCAGACTGTAAATCTGGCGCCCGGAAGGGCTTCGTAGGTTCGAATCCTACTCCCTCCAGTTCAATTGCACGGGAAAGAAAAGCGGGCCCACATAGCTCAGAGGCAGAGCACGTTCTTGGTAAGAACGGGGTCGCCGGTTCGATTCCGGCTGTGGGCTCCACAAAGCTGAGGAGGAGGTTTTCGCAATGGCCAAGCAGAAG
>JAPONS010000108.1 GCA_026713825.1 Chloroflexota bacterium
CGCTGCGCGCCCGCCTCGGGGGGCCCGCGGCGCCCGTCGCCGCCCGCCCCGCGTCGGACCTGCGGCAGGCCGGCTTCCGCGCCGTCCTCGCGCAGCCGGGCCGCAGCTTGCGGGGGCAGATGCGCCACGCATCGGCCCTTGGCGCCCGTTACACCCTCGTCCTCGGCGACGCCGAGGTGGCGGCGGGCACAGTCCAGGTCAAGGCTATGGACAGCGGTGAACAGCGAGAGACGCCCCTTACCGAGGCTGCGTTGTTGATCAGAGGAGCGTAGCTGGAGTGAGTCTGATCGTATTATTCCAGCTATCCACATAACGGACGTTCGTGTATCCTGAATGGACGATGACCCCAACCCACCTTCTGGATTTACCAGCATTGTCCGGGTGACCTGAATGGAACGGCCGTTGTCTCGCGGGCAGAAGCCGCGGCACATCTCGTGGATTGCGAGGCCCATTCCACCCTGCACCTTAGCTTGTCCAAGCGTTAGATAGAGAGGGAGTGCCTATGCAACGTCCCGGCGGAGGCTCAGGAGAAGAGTGGGAACGCCTCTTTAGACAGGGGCGGGAACGTTTCAGCGATTGGTCGTCGCGCTTCGGTGGCGGCGGCAGTGGTGGGATCGGCGGAGTCGGCGGCGGTATGCGCGCCACGTTTCTGATCGGCGCGATCCTCATCGCCCTGTTGATCTGGCTCGGCACCGGCTTCTACACCGTGGACCCCGACGAGCAGGCCCTCGTGCGCGTCTTCGGAAGGGTCACCAACGTCGCCGGCCAGGGGCTGCACTGGCGCCCGCCGACGCCTATCGCTCGGCACGATACCGTCAAGGTAACCCAGGTCCGGCGCATGGAGGTCGGCTTCCGCACCTTGCCCGACAACACCGTCCGCACCGACGCCGTGGAAGCATTGATGATCACCGGCGACGAGAACATCGTCGACGTGGAGATGGTCGTCCTCTACCGCATCTCCAGCATCAGCGACTACATCCTGAAGGTGCGCGACCCCGGCGACCCGGATCGCGCCATCGGCGACAGGCCTGACGGGCGCACGTTGAAGGACGTCGCAGAGGTCGCCCTCCGCGGCGTCATCGGTCAGCGGCCCATCGACGACGTGCTGACCGCGGAACGTGCCGTCATCGAGACTGAGGTCAAGGACGGTATGACCGGGCTGCTCAACGATTACGCGTCCGGCATCCTCATTGAACAGGTGCAGTTGCAGACGGTGAAGGCGCCGGAGCAGGTGCAGGCCGCGTTTGACGACGTGGTCAGCGCCAAGGAGGACAAGGAGCGGCTCGGAAACGAGGCACAGGCCTACGCCGCGGACATCGTCCCCCGTGCCGAGGGTAACGCCGAGCGCATCCTGAATGAGGCCCGCGCCTTTGAGGCCCAGCGCATCAACGACGCCCGCGGCCGCGCCGCCGAGTTCCTCGCCATCCTCCAGGAATACGCGCAGGCTGAGGACGTCACCCGGGAGCGCCTCTACTTGGAGGCGATGGAACGCATCTTGCCCGGCGTGAAGAAGTTCATCATTGACAACGATACAGGCGGGGACCTCCTCCAATTCTTGCCTCTGGATTCGCTGCAACAGCAGCCACAGCAACAGTCGGCGGGAGGGGGGCCACAGCAATGAAGGCAGGAATCCTCTACGGGTTCATAGCGTTTGTCGCGGCGGCGCTCATAATCATCTCGCAGAGCTTCTTCATCGTCGACGCGACCGAGTACGCCATTGTCACCCAGTTCGGTGAGTTCCAGCGGAGCTACACCAGCCCGGGGCTCAAGACCAAGCTGCCCTTGATCCAGAACGCCGTCAAGTTCGACAACCGGCTCCAGCGTTTCGACATCCCGCCGGCCAACTTCATCACGCTGGACAAGAAGAACCTCGTCATTGACGCGTACGCGCGTTACCGGATCACGGACCCGCTGCTCTTCCTCCAAAATCTCTTCAACCTCGAAGCCGCCGGGCCCAAGGTCGGCGACATCGTTACCTCCGAGTTGAAGAAGGAAGTCGCCAGCGACAACCAGTCTGACATCATCTCGGAGACCCGCGAGCAGGTCATGAATCGGGTGCTCATCGCGTCCCAGAAGATCGCCGACACCAGCGGCGAGAGCGGTCGGGGCCTCGGCGTCGAGATCGTCGACGTGCGCATCAAGCGCGCCGACTTCCCCCTGTCCATCGCCGAGTCCGTCTTCGCCCGCATGAACGCCGAGCGGAGAAGGGTCGCCAACCAGGAGCGCGCCGAAGGCGAACGCACCAAGCTCGAGATCCAATCGAGAGCCGATCGTGACGTGGCGGAGATCCTCGCGAATGCCGGGCGTGAGGCGCTTGAGATTCGCGGTGCTGCGGAGGGTCAGTCCATTCAGATTTTCGCGGAAGCCCTTCAGCAGGACCCCGAGTTCTACACCTTCCTCCGGAGTCTTGAGGCCTATGAGAAGATCCTGAGCGGAAACGACACCATCGTCCTGGACTCTGAAGCCGCACTGTTCCGGTTCTTGGCCGCGGCGCGGGGAGAATAGAAAGAGTAGGCGCACAATCGTGACAACAAGCCCCGGCGCAAACGTGGACGCCGTCGCGGCGGCGGCCCAGCGCCTGCACACCCAGATTCAGAGAGTGATGGTCGGCAAGCGGGACGCCACAGAGCTCCTGCTTGTCGCCGTCCTCTGCAACGGGCACGTCCTTATCGAGGACGTGCCCGGCATCGGCAAGACGATGTTGGCCCGCACTATGGCCCGCTCGTTGGGGTGCACCTTCCGCCGTGTGCAGTTCACGCCGGACCTGCTCCCCTCGGACATCACCGGCTCCCACATCTTCGACCAGCGTACCGCCGAGTTCACCTTCCGTCCCGGCCCCGTCTTCACGCAGGTGTTGTTGGCGGACGAGATCAACCGCGCCACGCCCCGCACCCAGTCCGCGCTGCTGGAGGCCATGGAAGAGAGACAGGTGACGGCGGAGGGCGATTCCCTCTCTCTTCCCAAGCCCTTCCTCGTGCTGGCCACGCAGAACCCCGTCGAACTCGAAGGCACATTCCCCCTGCCCGAGGCCCAGCTCGACCGCTTCCTCCTCCGCGTCCGCATGGGCTACCCCACCGAGTCGGAGGACGCCCTGATCCTCGACCGCTTCATGCGCGACAACCCCATCGAGGACATTGAGCCGGTCGTCTCGGACACCGACCTCATCGCCCTGCAGTCCGCCTGCCGCGAGGTCGTCGTTGAACCCGACGTTCGCGACTACATCAGCCGCATGACGCAGGCCACCCGCGTTCACCCCGAGGTCGAGCTTGGCGCAAGCCCGCGCGCCATGCTTGGCCTGCTCCACGCCTCCCAGGCGCGCGCTGCGGTCAACGGCCGCGGCTACGTCATCCCGGACGACGTCAAGGCGCTGGCGCCCTCCGTATTCGAGCACCGCATCAGCCCGCAGGCGCAGACCAACCTGCGCGGCGACTCGGCCGCCGCGGTGCTCGCTGAGATCATTGAGTCAGTCCCAACGCCGGTGGAGCACGAAGCAGCCGGCGTCCACTCGGGAGACTGAACATGGTCGGTGAGGGCTGGCTCCTCATCACCCTGACGCTCCTCATCATCTCCCTGATAACGGCTCAGGTGCCCCTCCTGCTGCTTACAACCCTCGTCTTCCTCTCGGGCCTGCTCGTCCGCGTGTGGAGCCACTTCGCCCTCGCCCGCGTCTCCCACGAGCAGCGCCTCAGCCACGAGCACGCCTTCTTCGGCGAGACCGTGGAAGTCGACGTCACCGTCTCCAACCGGAAGATGCTCCCCCTGCCCGTGGTGCAGGTGACCCTGGAGGCCCCCGACGAGCTCCGCGTGCTGCGCGGCTCCGTGACGCCCGCCGCCGGCAACCCCTTCCGCATCAACCTGACCAGCTTCCTCGCCGTCGGCTGGTACCGGCGCGTAACCCGGCGCTATCTCGTCGAGTGCAACAAGCGCGGCTACTACACCTTCGGCCCGTCCACCATGTCCGTGCGCGACCCATTCGGCTTCACGAGCCGCGATTCCGACTTCCCCGCCACGTCGCGTCTCGTCGTCTATCCGCGTGTGCTGCCCCTCCGGGCACTCGGCCTGCCATCAACCGAGATCCTCGGCGAGCGCCGTGTGAAGCGGCAGCTATTCGAGGACCCTCTGCGCATTGTGACAAGCCGCGAGTACGTCCCCGGCGACCCGCTCAACCGCATAAACTGGCGCTCCACGGCCCGGCAGGGCAGCCTCCAGACCCGCGTGCTCGAGAGCACCTCGACGCCCAACGTGGCCGTATTCCTCGACGTCAACACCATGGAGTCACGCTTTCAGGCGCCGTCGGAGCCGCTGCTGGAATCGGCCGTGTCCGTCGCAGCCTCCATCGCCAGCCACGCCATTACCTCGCGCTTCGAGGTCGGCGTCTACGTCAACGAGGCCTACCGAGGTACTAGGGAAATGATCCGCTTCGCGCCGTCGAGAAACCCGGGCCATCTGACCCGCGTCCTCACGGGCCTTGCCCACCCGCAGGGTTGGCCCCTCCACTCCATGGACCGAATTCTATCGAGGGAGGGCCGCTCCATTCCGTGGACGGCCAGCATCCTCGTCGTTACCGCCGTCCCGACGCCGGCCCTCTTGGGCACCCTCCGCCGCTTCACGCGAGCTGGACGCCGCGTCGCCCTCGCTCTCGTCGGCTCAGGAGCCGTCCGCGCCGTACCCAGCGACATCCCAACCTTCGTGGTCCCGCAGGCCGCTCTGCAGGGGCACGCCGCAACGCTGGAGGTGGTGACGCAATGAACCGCCTCTACGCCACCCTGCTTGTCATGGCCGAGCTCCTCTGGAGCTACTCCGTCATCGTAGCGCTGACCGAGTGGGGCTGGATCGGATGGGAGCGCCCGCCCGTCTCCCTCCCCGCCGCCACACTCCTTGCCGCGGCCGCGCTTATACCGACGCTCTTGCCAGACGACAGCGAGTCTGTGTTCGTACGCTTTCGCGGGCTGTTCCTTCCGCTGCAGGTGCTCCTCCTCGCATTTGTCGTCCGCACCCAGACCGCCGATGGCTACGCCCTGCTGGACCCCGAATGGTTCAACGCCCTCTGGGCTGGCCCGCAGCTCTTCCTCGGCGCCGTCGCCTACGGCACATTCCTCCTCTGGCGCGCCGGGACATGCACGTCGCCCTTGCCCGTGCCGGAACGGCTGCACACCCGCTTCCTCTTCGGACTTGCCGTATTCTTCTTCGCGCTGCTCTTCGCCTTCTTCGCGGACAATGAGTTCGACAGCCGGAGCCCGCTCCTCTCGCTGGGCATCTACGGCGTCACCTACTTCGGCGTCGGCATGGCCGCCATCGCCATCGCCAACCTCCGCGACATCCGCCGCGAGATGGTGCGCCGCTCCGACACCGGCCTGCCGTCTCTCCGAGAGTGGATGGCAGTGCCCCTCGCGACGATCGTCGGCATGCTCTTCACGTCGCTGGTCTTCTCGGCCTTCTTCTCATTCGACCTCGCCCGGCTGCTGCTCATTCCGCTGGAGTACATCGCGAGGGGCATCGCAATCGCCATCCTCTACGGCATCATCTTCCCCCTGAGCTTCCTCGCGGGCGGGCTCACGTGGCTCCTGCAGCGGCTCGTTGGAACGAACATGGAGGAGGAGCAGAACGGAGACGCCGCCCAGCTCACGGACGACCCCCTCCTGGTGGAGCAGGGCGAACGCGTACTCTTCTCCGACGCCGCATTGCTCGCGCTGCAATGGGCCGCCGGCATCCTCGCCGCCCTCGTCGTCATCTTCATCCTCGCTAGGGTGCTCAACCGCTTCCGTCGCAACCGCGATGACGACGGCGAAGAGGAGGTCAGCGAGTCCCTCGGCGCGTGGAGCTATTTCAAGCAGGACCTCAGCATGTTCCTGGCGTGGCTGATGGGGCTATTCCGAAGGAAGGAGAGGCCCGCGCCCGTCGAGGAGTACACGCCCGTCGCTGTCACCGGCGACACCGGCGGCCTCCGTCGCGACTTCACCATCCGGGAGATCTACCAGGGCCTCCTCTGGGAGGGCCGCACCGTAGGCCGCCCCCGCCGCAACGCCGAGACCCCTTTCGAGTACGGCACACGCATCCACCCCCTCGACACCACGGAGGAGCACGCCCTGGAAGACATCACCCAAGCCTACGTCGAAGCCCGCTACGGCAGCGAAGACCCCTCCCCCGACCGCCTCCGCTGGCTAAACCGCCAATGGCTCCGCCTCCGCGCCGCCCTAACGCGCGAGTGAGGCGAGGGGTAGGGTAGGATGCGCATAACGGCTGCAACGTCAGGAAAGGAGCATCGTGACTACACAGGAAGATCGGGAGCAGCAACAGAGAATAGCAAGGGAACGGCGGGAGGAGCATCAGCGAAGAGAGCACCATGAGCAGCAGGTTTCATCAGCGCTGTCTGCCTCCAATCACGCCTTTGAAGGGCCTCTGAAGGCACTGAGAACGTTGAACGAGATGTTTAGGGAGAACAGGACTCGGTTGACCGCGGATGAAACACGCACCTTCGATACCGTAGCAGATTTGCTCCAGCAGTCGATTGACGCATACAGGCGAGAAATAGTGGCAATGTCCTACCCCGGCTGTATTTGTCCCGTGTGCCAACCCATGAAAAGGTATGCTGATAGATTGGAGAGGGTAAGCAAGAGGTAGGTAAAGGTTCATGCCCGCCCGCAAGGTCTCTATAAGAGACGCCCCCACTGGCAGTCAAGCGAAGTGCAAACTGCTTTCGTGAGCGTTTCTGATAAGTGCACCCTTGGCAAGCCCGGAGCCTGCCCCGTACTTGATATGGGGCCAAACCGCGTGCGTCTAGTACAACCTGGCGCGCAACCTGGGGACAAGCTCTTGTGCTATCGGGTCTACCATCAGCATCAGCGCCTCAAGTGTGACGGCCCCCATAATCGGTTCGGCATCGTCATCGCCGAAGGCCACCGGCGCAACGCCGGAAACGCCCATGGCCGTAAACATGGCGTTCCCAACGCCATAAGAGACCTCGCTCTGGTCAGCAAGTTCAAATGTGATGGTACGGGTCGGCGCTATCCCCAGTTCCCGCAGTGCGCCGGCCGGAATCACGGAATACGTCGCCCCGGTATCGACGAGGGCCTCCACAGCAACGCTGTTGACCCCGTTCACGTCAGACACCGTTAAAGTATGCGTAAACTCCCCCATGCAACACTCCTGAACGCCATTCTAGCAGAAAACGCCTTTTCACCCCCCGGTCACGGCAGATGCCGCACCCGTACCTCGACGTCCAGCTCCATCGCGCCGCCCCCCTGCAGCACCCCTCGCGTGGGCGCAACGTCCTGGTAGTCGCGGCCCGCCCCGATGCGTATGTGCCGGTGGTCCGCCAGGCACCGGTTCGTCGGGTCGAAGCCCACCCAGCCGAGCCCCGGTAGCTTGCACTCCACCCACGCGTGCGTCGCCCCCGGCCGCGTCTCGTCAATGTCCGCGTAGTCGGACACGTCAACGTACCCCGACACGTACCGCGACGCCACGCCCCACGTCCGCGCGACGGCCAGCATGACGTGCGCGTAGTCCTGGCACACGCCCTCGCCCGACTCCAGTACCTGGTCGATTGGCGATCCCACCGACGTGCTGCCCGGCACGTACCTGAAGCTCCCGTGTATCGCCGACATCAACGCCCGCAGCGCCGACAGCGGGTCGCCGCCCGGCCCCTCAAGCCCGTTCGACCGAGCGAAGTCCGCCAGCGCCGGCGTCGACTGCGTCAGCGTCGTCGGGTGCGTGTAGTCCCAGTCGGCGAATGACTCCGAGGCCGCTCGGATCTCGTCCCACGCGCTGCTGTCCAGCGTCTCCGGGGGCGTCTCGCCGGGCAGCGTCACTACGATGGAGTGCGCCGTGATGACGAGGCTCGTATGCTCGCGGTGGATGTGCAGCACGTGCTTTGTGTTGCCGAACGGGTCCAGCTCTGCGTTGTGCGGCGCAGCCGGGTCCGTGGTCAGATCGAACCGCAGCAGTTGTTGCCTCTCGTCGTTCTGCGGGTTCAGGCACACGGACATGATGCAGTTGCGCACCGGCCACTCGTACCGGTAGCGCGAGATGTGCTCAATCTCGTAGCGAACAGGCAGGCTCATGGCATCACCGTACCGGAGCGTCTTGAATGCGGTAGTCGAAGTACGTCGCGGACACCAGGTCGTGCAAGTCGCGGCAGTGCTGGTATGCCTCGTTCAACAGCGGCTCCGGATTGTGATGCCCGTCCCACTCGTACTTCACCAACGCCGAGACCCGTCCCGCCAGCCGCCTCAGGTCCTCGCTCGCGGCCGCGTTCGGCCCCGGCCCCAGCGATTCCAGCGCCTCCTCCACGTGGCCCAGCATGCGGCTTAGCGAGTTCGGCAGATGGCTGTCCGTCGACAGCAGGTCCAGCACCTGTCCCGGTTCCACCTGCACGGCATACCGCACGACGTACGCGTCGAACGCGTGGTACAGCCGCAGCAGCGTCTCCCAGTCCCCGTCAAAGGAATCGTCTGCCAGCCGTGAAAGCTGCAGTTGCGTGAGGAACAGTGACGTCGTCAGCTGCGCCTTCTCGATGGCCCGGCCAAGGCGGATGAAGGACCAGTTCTCGTCGCGGTACATCGTGTCCGCGGCTGCCCCGCTAAACGCCGAGATTGCGCCCGCCGTCTCGTTGTAGAACGTCTCCGGCGACGTCCGCCAGATGTCCCGTATGCCCATTCTCTGTAAACGCAAATACGGCAGGGTCAGTCCCAGCCACATCTCGCCGGTGATGCACTGCCGCATCTGCCGCGCGTTCTCCCGCCCCCCCGCGCAGCAGCTCCACACCGACTCCGGGTGCATCCGCTCGAACGTCAGGTCCTCCGCCAGTGTGTACGAGTCGAACAGCAGCCCCTCGTCCGACTCCAGCACGCCGATGTCGCCCCACGGCGGCGTCCGCTCCATCGTGCCGTAGATGCGGCTCCACCCGAAGTGCACCTCGCGGAATGGCCGGTCAACCATCGCCTCCATCTGCAGCGCCATCATGCGGCACAGGTGCTCCGCCCGCGCCAGGTAGCGGCTCATCCAGTACAGGCCCTGCGCGCTCCTCACCAGTATCATCTCAGTCCTCCAGCACCCACAGGTCCTTGCCCCCGCCGCCCTGACTGCTGTTCACGACAAGGCTGCCCTCACGCAGCGCGACGCGGCAGAACGCCCCCGGCACCGTCCGCGTCTCGCGCCCCGTCAGCATGAACGGCCGCAAGTCGACGTGCCGCGGCTCGAAGCGCCCGTCGATCAGGCACGGCGCCCGCGACAGCGCCAGCGTCGGCTGCGAGATGAAGTCTGCCGGGTTGGCCCGCATCTCCTCCGCGTACGCCTCCCGCTCCGCCTTCGACGCGTGTGGCCCGACGAGCATCCCGTACCCACCCGACCCGCCGACGCGTTTCACCACCAGCTTGTCCAGGTTGTCCAGTGTGTACTCCAGCCCTTCGGGCCGTCGGCAGAGTGTCGTCTCGACGTTTTGCAGCAGCGGCTCCTCGCCCAGGTAGTAGCGCACCATGTCCGGCACGTACGCATAGACGCTCTTGTCGTCCGCGACGCCCGTTCCCGGCGCGTTTGCCAGCGTCACGTTGCCCAGCCGGTACGCGTGCATCAGCCCCGGCACGCCCAGCAGCGAGTCCGGCCTGAACACAAGCGGGTCCAGGAAGTCGTCGTCCACGCGCCGGTAGATGACGTCGACACGCCGCAGCCCCGAAGTCGTCCGCGTGTACACAAAGCCGTCGTTGACCACAAGGTCGCGCCCCTCGACAAGCTGCGCGCCCAGCTCGCCCGCAAGGAACATGTGCTCGTAGAACGCCGAGTTGTAGATCCCCGGCGTCAGCAGCACCAGCGACGGGTCAGACTGCCCCCGCGGCGCAAGCTCCCGCAGCGTCTCCCGCAGGAGCCGTCCGTAGTGCTCAACATCCCGCACCCGCGAGCTCCGGTACACCCGTCGAAGTCCCGCCTTCACCGCCTTCCGGTTCGCGATCATGTACGACACGCCGGAAGGCACCCGCAGGTTGTCCTCCAGCACGAAGAAGCCGTCGTTGGTGCGGACCATGTCGGTGCCGCAGACGGCCACCCACACGCCCAGCGGCGGCTCCATGCCCCGCATCTCGACGCGGTACTGCGGGCACCCGCGCACCACGTCGACGGGTATGACGCCGTCCCGCACGATGCGTCCTTCGCCGTACACGTCGCTCAGGAAGCGGTTCAGCGTCGTCACCCGTTGCACCAGCCCCCGCTCGAGAAACTCCCACTCGGCGGCGGCGATGATGCGAGGCACGCAGTCGACGGGGATGATGCGCTCCTCCGCCTCCTCGTCGCCGTAAACCGTGAAGGTTATCCCCTCCGTCGAGAATGAGTGCGTCACCCGCTCCTGTATCCCGCCCAGCTCCTCCTGCGAAAGCGCCGTCAGCGCCTCGTACAGCGGCCGGGAGCCCTCTCTCGGCTCGCCGGCGTGCAGGAACATCTCATCGAAGATGCCCGGGGCCAGGTTGTAGTTGGAGAAGTCCATGCCAGTCTCATTCTCTGTTCTGGCTGAGCCTGTCAAAGCCCGCGCCTTTGCCTTCTACTTAGCTGCACCAGTATACCGATTGTGCAATCCACCACGCCACGCTATGTATGGGCAAAGGCCGCCCACCCTTACCCCCCACTCCCTCTCCCCCGCCTACTCATACCGGCGAATAGCTTGCCCCATACTCCGATACGGGGCAGGTATCCAGAGACCCTGCGGCCAACGGCATCCGTTATTCTCAGGCTTACTCACACCGCCATTCCGGCGAATGCCGGAATCCAGGGGCCAGGCAACGCGGCCCGCTTGTCCCCCCGCCGCACCTCCCCGTATCATGGGCGATGCGCCCCGTCGCAAACCGGCAGTCGCATTGTGGGAGGACATCGTGGACTCGAAGGCCTTCGTCGCGGAGCTCGTCGGCATGGTGGAAGATTTCTGCCGCACCTTGGACGACGCTCCGCCCGCATACAGCTACATCCCCCTGTCGACCGACGACCAGCGCGTCCACGTCATGAAGAGCCGCCTCTTCAACGAGCAGCGCGCCGCCGACCTCTATGGCTCATGGCTCCGCACGACGCCCGAATTTGACGTGAAATTGCTGATGGCCGAGTCCGCCCACGAGGAGATGGAACACGCGGAAATCCTGTCTGGACGCATCCGGGACCTCGGCCACGACCCCTTCGACTACCGTCCGCTGCCCGCGCAGATGGCGATGTTCAACGCCATCGAGGGGCTGAGCGACACCTGCCAGCGCATCGCCGGGTTCGCCCTCGCGGGCGAGTCCGTGGCGACGTACCTCATCATGAAGTCCCTGGACGCCGACTCCGTCCCGGACTGGATCAAAGCCCCCTACCGCCGCATCGCCGAGGATGAGGTGGGCCACGGCAGCGCCCCCCGGCAGGTCCTCATAGACCACGCCACCACGCCCGAGCGGCAGGACGCCGCCCGCCGCGCCGTCGCCATGCGCCTCGTCCTCTTTCGCGAGTACCTCGCCAGCCTCGACCGGTGGGTGCTCGGCGACGGCCCGTGGTAATCCAATAATCCGTTCGCCCAGAGCTTGTCGGAGGGCGACTGAAACGACCGTCCACACTAAAGGAGGAAACCATGCACGCAATCCAAATGGCGGAGGTCGGCGGCCCGGAGGTCATGAAGTACGTGGAGTTGCCGGACCCCGAGCCGGGCCCCGGTCAGGCCCTCGTCGAGATCAAGGCCGCCGGCGTCAACTACACCGACGTCTACTCCCGCTCCGGCTCCAACCACCCCGCGGCCCTGCCCGCCATCCCCGGTATCGAGGCCGCCGGCGTCGTCCTCAAGCTCGGTGAGGGCGTCAACCAGGTGGCCGTCGGCGACCGAGTTGCCTACTCCAGCGGCCCGGGCTCCTACGCCGAGATCAACGCCGTCCCGGCATGGCGCCTCATGCCCATCCCGGACGAGCTGACCTTTGAGGAGGGCGCCGCCGCCATGCTGCAGGGCATGACCGCCCAATACCTCGTCTCCGACTGCTTCCCAATCAAGCCCGGCGACATAGCCCTCGTCCACTCCGGCGCGGGCGGCGTTGGCCGCCTCCTCATCCAGATGGCCAAGCTCAAGGGCGCCGAGGTCATCACTACCGTCTCCACCGGCGAGAAGGTGGAGATCGCCAAGGCATGCGGCGCAGACCACGTCGTCATGTACACGCAGGAGAGCTTCTCCGAGGCCGTCAAGCGCATCACGGATGGGAAGGGCGTCCAGGTCGCCTACGACGCCGTCGGCGCCACAACCTTCGATGAGAGCATCGCGTCGTTGGCTGTCCGAGGGTACATGGTCGCCTACGGGCAGGCCTCCGGCCCCGTGCCGCCCGTCCCCCTCGCGACGCTGAACCCAAAGTCGCTCTTCCTGACGCGCCCAACCCTCGTCAGCTACACGCTCAACCGCGACGAGATAGCCATGCGCTCAGGCCAGGTGTTCGAGTGGATCAGGTCGGGCGACCTCAAGCTCAGCATCTCGCAGACCTTCGCCCTCAGCGACGCCCCGGAGGCGCACCGCCAGTTGGAGGGCCGCCTGACCACGGGCAAGCTCCTGCTGAAGCCGTAGTGCCGTGAATCGCCCGTCCCCACGGTCGTTCGCCCTCATACATCGAGGAAACCGTGGAGGTAGGGGCAACCCTCGTGGTTACCCTGACTGGGAGCGTGCTCTCCTCGCAGAGCTGTAGAGCGGGACCGTCTTACCGGCAAAAGCCGGTATCCAGAGGGGCGGAGTTCGGGGAGGGGCCGTTTGCCCTGAGGGAACGCATTGAAGGAAGGGGGCAGGCCCGTGGCCTGCCCCCTTCTGTTTGGTCAATCTAGCTGCCTGTAGCTAGGAGTCCAGCGCCCGTAATTACTCCGTATACAATCCAGAACAAAATCCATGAGGGTATTACAGTAATCAGTGCTACAAAGAACGCCCGCATTGCGGAATTGTAGTCCAAAGTCTGGCGCGCGGAGATCACAACGCCTACAAATTGCCAGAGCCAGACGCCAACGAGGATGAATACCCCAATATGTGAGACAAAAGTAAGTACATTCAACACTCCGGGAGTCTGGGCAAACGCCGTACCGCGCGCTACTTGGCCCCAGTTGGCATGGGTCTCTGACGTTCGGAGAATTGTCCCGCCAACCATGTAGATCAGGAGGGCCCAGATCGCCCAAAAGAGAATGCCCCGAACGACAGCGTAGATTAGAGCTTGTAGAACTTCACCCTTACCGCCGAAAAACTCGCCTACGCCACTCAACAAGGAGATAACCACTACCAGCAGCAGCGCCTGGGGCATTGCACCGCTGTCGGCTTCAACCTCCTCATAGGTGTGGGGGTCCAACCGCGCAGCGCCCAACATCCGAGCCAGCATGTTCATCTACCTGCCTCCTCGTGCCCCGCGCTTGAACAGGGCAATGTATTCGCTGCGGCGCGAACGCCCGAACAACTCTCATGCTATCACGAATTGCCAATGTTCAGAGCCTGTCCAAATTGGAAACCGAAGCCAATTGCAGCGTATCGCCCGTTCCAGCGGACAGCGTTTGAGGCAGGGGCGCAAAAGTCTCGGGCAACTGATAAGCAGGGTGCGGCTCGCGGCACGAAAATAAAGGGCGGGCCCTTTCAGGGCCCGCCCTTGACTGCGAGTTGTGGGAGCTTAGTACAAGTGCGGCTGCACCGCCGTCGCGATGGAGACCTCGATGTCGCGGATGGCCTGCGTCATCGCCTGCCCGATGAGGTCCAGCCTGCGCACCTGCTCAACCCGCTCGGACACGCGTTCCAACTCCTTGCCGGAGAGCATGTTCTTGAAGATGCCCGTCGCGTCGGCCAGCCCGATAATGACGATATCCCGAGGATCTGGAATGTCGTCACTCAGCAGTACATTCATAATGCGGCGCTGCACCGCTCGCTCTTGAGTGTCGTCCACAGTGGGGTACTGGGTCGACTTGAACACCCACAGGAAGCGGTTTTCCCGCTCTTCCAGGACCCCCGCCGCGATCAGGCGCTTTAGGCACTCGTCCCGTGTGGCGACGGCCCGCTCGGCCTCCCGCTCTACCCAGTAGCGCGCATCGCGCTCTCCGCCTGCCGCAGTGTCCGCGGCGATGTCCGCAAGTGCCGGGTCGAGCAGAGAGTCGCCTATCGGCGTCCCGTCGACGAGGATCAGCCGCTCCAGGTCCGTGTCGATGCGGTTCTCCAGCGCCAGGTCCATCAGCACCCCGCCGGCAAGGGCATAGTCCATCGACCAACTGGGTATGTGGGAGAAGTTCCCCGACTCGTCATCCAGCAGCAGCAGGACCATCTCTTCAGCGAATCGCAGCATGTTGCTACCCTCTCTTGTGAATTGGGCCGCTCATCACGCCTGCCCGGCATCGGGCCCTTCTATCGGCTGGCCTCATTATAGCACCCCCTTGCGGGGCAAGGGGGCAACAACAATGCCCGTTGGCGGAGATTACGGCTGCACGTACACGGATGCAACCCATGTGCCCGCAATTATGGCGTATAATTCATGGCAGGGCTTAGTCCCGCTGCAATCACGAGCGGGGCTGACGTCGCCTTCGAGGAGATACTCGATATGCCCACTGTCCTGAAGACCGCCGCACACCTCCTGCTGTTCATCGTGGCCGTCGCCGTCTTCTACGTTGGTCTGGGCGTCGGCCTCACCGCGAACCCCACTATCGGCACATTCCTCTGGCTCGCCGCCGCCTCGATAATCGCCGCCAACATCGTCTGGCTCGTGCGCTCCCGCCGCTGACCCCGCCCCGGCTCGATGCCGTTTGACGCCCTGCCCCCCTCCCAATAGAATCAGCCCGAAACTCCTGTTGGGAGGCATGCCATGTACCTCGTCCAGGAAATCCTTCACTTTGGCAACGGCCGAAACGCTGAGGCCATAAAACGCCTCAACTGGATCCACTCGCTCATGCAGCCCCAGCCCGGCTTTGTCTGCGCTCAGGTCTGCGCCTACCTTGGCAATTCCTCCCGCCACCTCGTCCTGCGCATGTGGGAGGACAAAGACGCCTTCCTGGCCTTCCGCGCCACTCCCGACGGCTCGGGCTACTCCGCCAACCGGCCGCCCGGCATCTACGAAGGCCAGCCCTGCGGCCGCGAGTGGGATCTCGCCGCCGAGACCCTCGGCCCCGCCGCCGGCAACTGGCTCATGCGCGGCGAGTTCGACATCGCCGAGGGCCGCTGGGACGATTACTTCATCCTCCGCAAGATGCAGGACCAGACGCACCTCGCGTCGGGCGGCCTTGTGGTTGCCCGCCAGTTCAAGCAGTTGGACGCTGAGAACGTCGCCCTCATGCTCATCCGCAAGACGGGCCGCGCAGACCACCTCAAGTACATGGAAAACGAGAATCTGCCCGGCGCCAACTCGGACCGCCCCCGTGGAACCTTCACCGCCCGCGGCAACGAGTACTACGAGATCGTCGACGAGACCCTGCCCTAGGCCGACCGCCGGCTCTGCGCTCACGTCCTGGCTGCGACAGCGTCTCAAGATGCGCCCTTCAATTGACGCCGTATACGGCGCCACATACAATCGGCCTGCATGACGGCGGTTCTGGCGCGTAGTTGCGGAGGTAGATATGTACTTGATGCAAGAGATCCTGCAAGTTGCCAACGGTCGAAACAAAGAGGCGGTGAAGCGCCTCCAGTGGATCCATTCGCTGATGCAGCCCCAGCCCGGCTTTGTGCGCGCTCAGATTTGCCAGTACCTCGGCAATTCCATGCGCCACCTCATCCTGCGTATGTGGGACGACAGGGAATCCTTTGAAGCCTTCCGCGCTACCCCTGAGGGCGCCGGTTACCCCCAGAGCCGTCCCGCCGGCCTCTACGAGGGCCAGCCCTGCGGACGCGACTGGCAGCTCCTCCAGGAGTCCAACGGCCTCGCCACCGGCAACTTCCTCATTCGCTCTGAATTCGACGTCGCCGGTGACCACTGGGACGACTACCTCACCATCCGCAAGGCCCAGGACCGCATCCACCGGCAGGCCGGCGGGTTCCAGTACGCCTGGAACTTCAAGGAGCTCGGTGAGGGCGACGGAGCGCTCCTCCTCGTCCGAAAGACCAGCCGCGAGGATCACATGGTCTACGTCGAGAGCCTGCTCAAGTCCCAGCTCCGAGACAGCAGCCCGCAGGGCATCTCCAAGCCCCGCGGTGACTACATGGAATACTACGATATCATCGACGAGGTCACGCCGTAGTCCCGGCTCGCCTCTCGAGATACTCATTTCCGGTTGACTGTTGCGGCGTCTGACTCTCGCGCACAAGGGGTAAGAAATGGCAACTCGAATCGGCATCATGGGCGCGGGAGCCCTCGGCAGCTACGTCGGCGCCTTCCTCGCCCGCGCCGGTGAGGACGTCACCATGGTCGATATGTGGCCCGAGCACGTCGAGACCATGAAGCGGGACGGCCTCCGCGCCAGCGGCAGCCAGGGCGATTTCACCGTTCCCATCAACGCCCTGCACCTGACCGAGGCCCAGAACATCACCGACCAGTTCGACTACGCCTTCATCGCCCTCAAGTCCTACGACACCGAGTGGGCGACCCACTTCATCAGGCGCTACGTCAAGCCCGATGGCTGCTTCATCTCCCTGCAGAACTGCTGGAATGACCCGACCGTCGGCGCCATCGTCGGCCAGGAGCGCGCCATGGGCTGCATCGCCTCCCACATTGAGGTCGCCCTGTGGGAGCCCGGCCACGTCCAGCGCGGCGGCGCCGTCGGCCGCGACTCCGGCCACGTCGTCTTCCGCGTCGGCGAGCAGACCCTGCAGGTCACCGAGCGCTCGGAGTACGTCGCCTCCCTGCTCGACAACATCGACGCCGCCTACGCCACCGACAACCTCTGGGGCGAGCGATGGGCCAAGCTCTGCCAGAACTCCATGGGCAACGCCATCTCCGCCATGACCGCCATGGGCACCAACGAGCTCGCCGTCGACCAGCGGTGCCGCACCATCTCCATCAACCTCGCCAGGGAGGCCGCCAGCGTCGGCCTCGCCCTCGGCTACAACGTCGTCGACATCAACGGCAAACCGGCCCAGCTCTGGGCCGACGCGGAGCGCGGCGACGTCTATGAGGAGCTCGACAACTACTTCGCCAACCGCCGCACGCGCGTCAACTGGCTCGCCTCCATGGCCCAGGACGTCCACAAAGGCCGACGCTCTGAGGTCGCCTTCATGAACGGCCTGGTCTGCGCCAAGGGCCGCGAGGTCAGCATCCCCACCCCCTACAACGACGCCATAGTCTCCGCCATGCAGCTAATAGACGACCGCATCAAACCCGCCGGCCCGGAGCTCATCGACATCGTCCTGCAAGGCGTCGGCGCGTAGTCCCTTCCCCTTGACGGGGGAAGGTTAGGATGGGGGTGCCCCACCCAAGTCCGCCGTAGGGACGATTCGCGAATCGCCCGTCCTGCGACAGCGGGAACCCCCGCCTGCCCATCCGCTCACCCTCATCCTGTCGAAGGGTTACCCGAACGGCCAAGCCGTTACCCCAACCCCCCATACCGGCGAATGCCGGTATCCAGAAAGGGGCAACCCTCGTGGTTCCCCTCTCCCGCTATAGTCCTTTCCCTCTTGATGTCGGCAGTCGCAGCGTAACCCCCCGTTGGCCCTGAGCCCGTCGCTGCACCCTCTACCCCGCCAGCAACCCCCGCAGCGACCGAACGTCGTCCACCGACTCCAGCCCGCGCACCGCCGAGATCAGCCCGTCCGCCTTCTCCTCGCCGAGCGCCGGCACGAGCAGGTCCCGCGCCTTAGCCTCGACCTCTTCCGTCGTCATCGGGTTCTCCATCGTCCCCCGCACGGCCACCACGTGGTCGCGGTACGTCGCGCCGTCCGTCGTCGTCACCTCCACGATCGCCTGTCGAGGGCTCTCAGGCGTCACCAGCGCGTCGTCCCCTACCAGCTCCACCTTCTCCCGGATCGCCAGCATCGCCGGGTCCATGAAGCGCTCGTAGTCGTGCGCCGCCGCGAACGAAATCCCGCCATCCACCAGGTACACCGCCATCATGTGCTGCAGGCAAATGTTCGGCATCTCGCGATTGTTCACCGTGCGAGCGCCGCCCACGCCCATCATCACCTTGATGTGCTCCACCTCGTCCGGCCGCAGCGGGTGCTCGTCCAGGATGTGCCCCAGCGCGTCCGCCGCCGCTTGGATCGGCGAGCCAACGCAGTGCTTCTTGATGTTCGTGCGCAAGACCTCGTACCGCTCGCCCAGCTCCGCCACCATCTCCCCCGGCTGCGGCGACGGCGAGAACGACCGGAAGAAGTTGCGCTCCCCCTCGAACACGTTCCACACGCCCGTGAACCCCATGTCGACCAATACCGCCGCGGTCACCCCGCTCCGCGCTGGCATCCCCGCGAAGTCAAACGCCTTCTCGATGTGGTCCGTATCCCGCGCCCACGTCGGAATCCCCGACGTCTGCTGGGCAGTGTACGAGATCAGGTAGCGCATCTGGTCCTCGCTCGTGTCCGTGCACGCACCCGCCGCCGTCGCGGCCCCGAACAGCCCGCCGAGGCTGTGGCTGCTGAACCCGCGCTCCGCCTCCAGCGTGTACCGTTCGCCCAGCGAGTGCATGACTCGGGCGCACATGTCGTACCCCAGCACGACGGCGTTCAGCAGCCGCCGCCCGGACACCGCGTTCCGCTCGCCCATCGCCATCGCCGCCGGCACGATGCCGCACCCCGGGTGCGTCCCCGACGGCGCATGCGAGTCGTCCGTCTCGTCGGCGTGCGCCAGGAAGCCGTTGGCCATCGCCGCCGTCACCGCCGTCGTCAGGAAGGGTGTCGAGAGCACCTGCGCCTCCTCGGTCCCGCCCTGGCTGCGCGCAAACTCGATCGCCATGCGCCCCGGCTCCAGCGCTGCTCCCGAGACCATCGCCGCGATGGTGTCGAGAATGTGGTGTTTGGCCTTTGCCGCCACCTCCGGCGGAAGCGCCGCATCCCGGGCCTGCACCATGTACCGCGCGAGGGTCTCCATCTCTCCGGCCATAACTCCTCCTTGCCGGCCGATTCCGCTGCCGGGCCTCGCGCCGCAGTATCAGACGAGGGCCCCACAGCGTCAATGCGAGCCACCCTGACACAGACACATTGCCTGGACGCCGCGCCCATCGCTACCCTTCTCCCATGCACTACTGCTTCATCACGCTCAAGCAGGCCGTCAGTCAAGAGAAGCGCCGCTGCCAGGTGGTAGCCAGCGATGTCTTCTACCCAGCGATGCGCGAATCAGCCAACAGAATACTTGGTAGGCTGGCCAGGAGATTTTCTCATTCGTGTTGTAGCCAAAATGTGCCGCATCAGCTACAAAGGGAACACCGAAACAAGGGGGTGCCGGTGTCCCCCCCTGCACAAGGATGCGCGGATTGGTCAACAGAATACTGGGTTGCTGGGCCAAGAGAGTTTTTCACTCGTGTTGTAGCTAATATGTGCCGCATCAGCTACAAAACGTGTCAAATTCAACCTCCATGCGGCAAGGGCGCTTCCAGAATGGCTCGCAAGGGATGGAGGCGCCACTCGTGCCCGGAATCCAGCAGGCCCACGGTAGCCGCATGTGCCGAAGACAGTCCCTGCGTTTGGCAAAACTTGACCCCGCAGGTATCCTATCCGCACCCACAAGCGCGGATAGCGCAGGATTCATGGTGTGCAACACGCACTGCCAGGAAGGGAGGTAACTGTGGCAGACTACTTGCTAGTGGAGTCCCGGGACCCGTTCGAGTACGCCGACACGTCCTACTTCTATCAGATGGCGGAAGACCTCTGTAAGGCCGGCAACAACGTCACCTTCTTCCTGGTGCAGAACGGCGTCATCATGGCCCGCAAGGGCATCTCCAACGACGCCATCGCCAGGCTCCGGAGCGCCGCGCCGTCCGTCAAGATCCTCGCCGACGAGTTCTCCCTGCGCGAGCGCGCCATCACTGCCGACAAGCTCGCCGACGGCGTCGCCTCGTCCGGCGTGGACGCCCTCGTCGACATGCTCGCCGTTCCCGGCGTCAAGGCCGTCTGGCACTAGGCCGGACTCTCATCCCGAAGGAGGACTAGCACAATGACTACATCAGGTGACAAGACAATCACCATCGCCCTCATGGACCCGCCGTACGAGTCCGGCACGACCACCACCGCCCTCCGCATCGTCGACGCCGCCCTGCGCAAGGGCATCAACGTCAACGTCTTTGCATATGAGGGCGCGGTCAACATGACCATGAAGGCCCAGGCCCCTCACCCAAACCCAGTCAAGGGCACCAGCATCGAAGAGCAGGACCACCCCAGCACGGCCCGGTTCATCGCCGGTCTGTTCGAGTTGTCGCAGTCCGGCCCCGCGCTCGACTGGATCAACTGCGGCCTCTGCGTCGACGAGCGCGGCGCCGGTGACTGGATCGAGGGCCCGCGCCGCGGCGGCCCCGGCGACCTGTTCAAGATGTCTCAGGCAAGCACCAACACGCTGATTATCGGGACGCGCTAGCTGCCTTACCCCCTTCCCCTCTGGGGGAAGGTTGGGATGGGGGTAGACAGCGACTATACCAAAATCCAGGAGGCAATCATGGCCGGAATTCTCTCCGTCGTGGAGCGCGCCTACCACGGCACCATTGAGGAGCAGGATGACACCATCCTGTGGGTCAGCCACATGCTCAAGAACGCGGGCGCGGACCTCTCCGTGCTCCTGCGCAGCAACGCGGTCAACTACGCCGTCAAGGGCCAGGACGCCAGCGGCCTGAGCATCGGCGGCGTAGAGCTCAGCGTGCCCCCGCGCCTCGACGACGACGTCATCGCGCTGGCTAACTCCGGCGCGCCCGTCTACGTCGTCGCCGAGGACCTCGCCGACCGTGGCATCTCCGCCGGCGACCTCTGCGATGGCGTCCAGACCGTCTCCCGCGCGGACCTCGCCAAGCTCTTCGACGACCACGACGCCATCTGGCACTGGTAAGAAAGCTGGCAGCCCGGTTTGGGGATCGCGGAATTGTTGCTGGGGGGCATGGAAGCCTTTGGCGTGTACTGGTTTCCCCGTACCGAGAGATGACTTCACGGTGGGCGGGAGCGTTTGACAGTATCGAGAACGCCTACCTATAATACGTTTGACTATTTGCCCTTTAAGGAGTCTTTGCATCTATGTTGCGAATCCGCCTGCGCCGAATGGGGAAGAAAAAGCAGCCCAGCTACCGGGTTGTTGTAATGGACGCTCGGTCTCCACGGGACGGCGGCTACATTGACCAGGTCGGGCTCTACAACCCCCGCACGGAACCCGCGACAGTGGAGATAGATACTGACAAGGCGCTGGCGTGGATGAAGAACGGCGCCCAACCTTCTCAGCCGGTGCAACGCCTGCTGCGGAACCTGGGAGTGCTGGAGAAGGCATAACCCATGCGTGAGCTCATCGAGTACATTGCCAAGTCCCTCGCGCACAACCCCGATGCCGTCAAGGTGACGCAGGTCGAGGAGGAAGGCGTTTACGTCATCCAGCTCGATGTCGACCCCGACGACAAGGGGCGCATCATCGGCAAGCAGGGCCGTGTCGCTGAGGCCATGCGCGTTCTGCTGCGCGTGGTCGCCATCAAGCAGGGCGTCCGCGCGTCGCTCCAGATCCTGTAGCCCTAGCGACCGGCCCGGAACTGCCCATGCCGTCTCCCTCCGAAGAACGCAAACCGCAGCCTGACCGCTTGGTTGCCGCCCGTATCCTCGGCCCTTGGGGCCGCCACGGCCACCTCCGTATCGCCTCCCTCAGTGACGTCCCCGACCGCTTTGCCCCCGGCGCCCGTTTCCTCATCGGTGACGACACCTACGTCAGCGAGGGCGCGTCTCAGCAGGGCAAGTCCCTCCTCATCAAGCTCCGCGGCGTAGACACTCGCTGGGACGCCGACGACCTCCGCGGCGAGCTCCTTGAGACCCCCGTTGAGGAGGCCGCTGCCCTGCCCGAGGGCGCCTACTACCAGCACCAGGTCATTGGCCTCGCCGTGCGCACAACGGACGGCCGCGACCTCGGCACACTCTCGGACATCATTGAGACCGGCAGCAATGACGTCTACGTCGTGCGCGGCCCGGACGGTGAACACCTCATCCCGGCCATCCCCGATATCGTGCAGGACGTGGACATGGAGACCGGCGTGATCACCATCGAGACTGTGCCAGGACTACTTTGACCTCACGTCAGCGACGCCTGTAGAATGCCCCTAGCAGGCCCGCCACGGTGGGCCAGCCCATGCACCGCAGAGGAGGTGGCCGTGAGCGGACACTCCAAATGGTCCACAATCAAACACCAGAAGGGCGCCGCTGACGCCAAGCGCGGCCAGCTCTTCACCCGCCTGACCAAGGAAATCGCCGTAGCCGCAAAGGCCGGCGGTGGTGACCCCGACATGAACCCCCGCCTGCGCCTTGCCGTCCAGCAGGCCAAGCAGAACAACATGCCCCTCGACAATATCGAGCGCGCCATCAAGCGGGCCACCGGCCAGTTGGGCGAAGATGTTGTGCTGGAAGAGCTGGTCTATGAGGGGTTCAGTCCTGGCGGCGCTGCCATCATAGTTGTTGCCGTGACAGACAACCGAAACCGCGCATCCTCGGAGGTGCGCAACGTCTTTGACCGTAACAACGGCAAGATGGGGCAGGTCGGCTCAGTAGGCTGGATGTTTGAGCAGAAGGGCGTCATCACCCTGCAGATCTCCGAAGAGCAGATGGAGGAGGCCGAACTCCTTGCCATCGAGCACGGCGCGGAGGACATCACTGACGACGACACCAGCATTGAGGTCCGCACCGCCCCTGAGAACTTTGAGGCCGTCCGCCGTGCCTTGGAGGAGGCCGGCCTGGCTCCCGTCTCCGCCGAGGTCACCCTCGTCCCGACCACCCAGGCCGGCCTCGACGAGCGCGCCGCCGAGCAGACCCTCAAGCTGCTGGACCGCCTCGAGGGTCTGGACGACGTCCAGAAGGTCGTAACCAACGCAGACTTCCCTGAAGCCGTCCTGGAAAAGTACGCGACGGCGGCCTAGGCGCGCCATGGGCCAGCGCATCCTCGGCATAGACCCCGGCACCATCCAGTTCGGCTACGGCCTGCTGGAAGCCGAACGCGGCGATGCCACCTATCTCACGGCCGGGGTCATCAAGGCCCCACGCTCACAGGAGATTGGCGAGCGCCTCCATCGCATCCACGCCGAGCTCCTTGCGCTGCTGGAGACGTGGCGCCCAAACGTCATCGCCGTCGAGGAGCCCTTCGTCCCGCCGGAGGTCGCCAGCCGGGGCGGCCACCGCACCAGCATCCGCTCCGCGATGGCCGTCGGGCAGGCCCAGGCCATCGCGCTGCTGGCGGCCGCTCACTACAGCCTGCCCGTCTTCCGCTACCCGCCGGCGCAGGTGAAGAACGCGGTATCGGGCTACGGTCAGGGCAGCAAGCAGCAGGTCGCCGCCATGGTCGGGATGCTCCTCGGTCTGCAAAAGCCGCCAGAGCCCGCGGACGCCACCGACGCCCTGGCAGTGGCCCTATGCCACCTACAGCACGAACGGCTTAACACCTTGGTATAGCCCGTGACAGACAACCCACAAGTACGCGAGAGGACAAAGCATAGATGATTTCAGGTGTGCGGGGAACACTGGAGGCCGTTGGCGCCGATTGGGTTAACGTGGGAGTCCGCGGGGTCACCTTCCGGGTCTCCGTGCCCTCCTCCGCCATCCCCACCCTCGGCGCCATAGGCGGCTCGGTCCACCTGCACACGCACCTCGTCGTCCGCGACGACGCCATGGAACTGCACGGCTTCCCGACAGACGACGCCCTCCAACTCTTCACCATGCTCATCGGCGTCTCCGGCATCGGCCCAAGGTTGGCCCACTCAATGCTCTCCGCCATGCCGGCCGAGACCCTCGCCGCGGCCATCGCCGCCGGCGACACCAAGGCCCTTGCGCAGGCGCCCGGCCTCGGCCAGCGTACGGCGGCCCGCGTGGTAGTTGAGCTCAAGGACAAGCTGGACATGGGCTTCACAAGCAGTGCTCCCGGCGTCCCCACCACAGGAGCGGCGAACGCCGTCACCGAGGCCCTCCAGGCGTTGGGCTACTCCCCCATTGAGGCCCGCCAGGCAGTCGCGGGCGGCGACACCACCCTCCCCGTCGAGGAGCAGGTCCGTCAGGCCCTCCAACGCATCGCCCAACGTTGAGGGACGTGCTTCAACTTCGTAGGGGCGATTCGCGAATCGCCCGTCCCGTCCGCAGACGGGAACCCCACCGCGAGCGCCTAGTTCAGCGGTGAAAAGTCCGTCGGGGCCAGCATCACGTTCTGGACGTCAGCCACGATGGGGCCGTCCTTCTCCGACTCCGCGAACACCCTCGCCCGCTCCGGGTCCTCCCGGAACGCCGCGAAGCAGCGGCTGCGTTCCTCGTAGCTCTCCCAGGCCAGCATGTAGATCAGCTCATGGCTGGACCCGCCAACCTGCGGCGTCCAGAACCCGATGATGCGGAAACCGTGCTCAGTGAACTTGGCCGCCGTGAAGTCTCGGAACCGCGCGACTACGTTAGGCAGCTTGCCGGGGCAGGCAGTGTAGGTCCGGAGCTCGTACAACATGGCCTCTCCTTGCGGTGCGGATTTCCACGCCATCATACACCAGCAAGGGCCTTCACACGGGGAGAGAGGGTCACTTGAAGGAATCCTCGTCGCTGTCCGGTGGCGCCTGGTTGAAGCGGTTCATAGCGGCCTCGACGCCCTCCGCCACGAAGCACGCCGCCGCCTCTGCCGCACGGGCCAGCAGCCGCTCGACGGACACCTCCTCTGAGTCCGTGAACCCTCCGAGCACGTGACGTATCGGGTCGTCCACCGGCGAGCGCCCCACGCCGATCCGAAGCCGCGGGATTTCCTGCTTCCCCAGCGTGTCAATGATGGAGCGCATCCCGTTGTGCCCGCCGTGGCCGCCTTCCGCACGCAGCCGAGTCACGCCTAGCGGCAGGTCCATGTCGTCATACACAATGAGCATGTCCTCCGGTTTCACCCTGAGGCGCGCTGTCAAGTACGCTACCGGCTCCCCGCTCAGGTTCATGAACGAGCGAGGCTTTGCCAGCGCGACCTGTGCGCCGTCAACCCACCCCTGACCGAGCAGCGCATAGCGGTTCTTGCGCTCCAGCGTGATGCCCCACTGCTTGCACAGCCGGTCCACCGTCATTGCGCCGATGTTGTGCCGCGTATTTGCGTACTTGGGCGTGGGGTTGCCCAAACCCACGATGACCTTCATGCCGCCGCCTGCATCGCAATTGCGTTGAGTTTCCTGCCCATGTTTCGAGGGGTCATATCAGTCGCGCCGCCTTATCCCGGCAATAGCGCCAGAAACTCTTCCTCGTTCAGCACCTGCGTACCATACTTCGAAGCCTGCGTAACCTTCGACGCACCCGGCTCTGCGCCCACGACGAGGTGCGTCGTCTTCTTCGTCACCGACCCCGACGCGGAGGCGCCGAGGGACCGCACCAGCTCCTCTCCCTGTGAGCGCGGCATGGCGGCGAGCGTCCCCGTAAAGCAGAACACCATGCCGGACATCGGCAGCCCCTCGGGAGGAGGCGGAGCCTCGTCCGCGTCCATCCGCAGCCCTGCGCCACGCAGCTTCTCAACAAGCCGCGCGTTGCCCTCGTCCGCAAAGAATCCCGCCACGCTCGCTGCAATCTTCGGCCCGACGCCTGGAATCGCCGTAAGCTCCTCCTCCGACGCTGCCCGCAGTCGCTCCATGTCGCCAAACGCCGAAGCCAGCAGCTCTGCTACCTCGCTGCCCACCAGCATGATGCCAAGGGCGACGAGCAGCCGGTGCAGGGGCCGGTCCTTGCTCTCCTCAATGTTCCGAAGCAGCTTGGCCGCCAGCAGCTCACCCATGCGCTCAAGCTGCACTAGGTCTTCCATCTTCAGCGAGTAGATGTCCGCCACGTCCGTGATCAGCCCGGAGTCCAGCAGCGACGTCGCGATCTTCGGCCCCATGCCGTCGATGTCCATAGCGCCCTTGGACACGAAGTGGAAGATGTGCTCCGCCAGTTGCGCCGGGCACGAGGCGCTGGTGCAGTAATGCGCCGCCTCGCCCTCCGCGCGAAGCACCCGGCTGCCGCACGCCGGGCATTGCTCCGGCATCGCGAATGGTGCCGCACCGGGCGGCCGTTGCTTCGGCAGGCTCCGCACCACCTGCGGGATCACCTCGCCGGCCCGCTCGACGACCACCGTGTCGCCCACGCGGATATCCTTCTCACTGATGTAGTCGGCGTTGTGCAGCGTCGCGTGCTGCACCGTCACGCCACCCACGAAGACCGGTTCCAACACGGCGAATGGATTGATACGCCCCGTGCGCCCCACGTTGACATTGATCTCCAGCACCCGCGTCGTCTCCTGCTGCGACGGCCATTTGAACGCGATCGCCCACCGAGGCTCGCGCCCAACCACGCCCAGTGTCTCCCAGTTCGCCCGGCTGTTCACCTTCACGACGGCGCCGTCGGTGTCGTAGTCCAGGTCCTCACGCCCTTCCAGCCACTCCCTGTAGTAGTCGAGCGCCCTTTCCGGCGTCTCGTAGTAACGGTTGTTCGGATTGGTGCGGATGCCCATGGAGCTGAGCCACTGCAGCAACTCCCACTGCGTTTCCGGCGCGGCGCCGCCTTCGGCGTAGCCAAGGGCGTATACCCAAATGTTCAGCGGCCGGGTCGCAGTCACGTTGGGGTCGAGCTGCCGCACACTGCCCGCCGCGCTGTTTCGAGGGTTTGCGTACAGGGGTAGCCCCTCGGCGGCGCGGGCCTCGTTCATGCGCCGGAAGCCATCGCGCCCCATGTAGATCTCACCGCGCACCTCCAGCAGCTCCGGCGGCGAGCCTAAGAGCTGAAGCGGAATGCTGCGGATGGTGCGGACATTCGCGGTCACGTCCTCGCCTCGCTGCCCGTCGCCCCGGGTCGCGCCGCGCTCAAGCACGCCGTTGCGATAAGTCAGCGACACCGCGAGCCCGTCGATCTTGAGCTCGCAAGTAACGGCGAAGTCGTCCCCGCCCAGCAGCCGGCGTGTTCGCTGCACCCACGCCATGTACTCGTCGTCGTCAAATGCGTTGGAGAGGCTGAACATCTGCCCCCGGTGTATCACCTCGGCAAAGCCATGCGCGGGTGGTGCCCCAACGCGCTGCGTCGGAGAGTCCGGCGTGACGAGGTCAGGATACTCAGCTTCCAGCTCGCGCAGCTCGCGCATCAGCGCGTCGTAGGCGGCGTCGCTGACGAAGGGATCGTCAAGGACGTAGTAGCGATAGTTGTGCTGCGCAAGCTCGGCCCGCAAGGCCTGCGCGCGAATGAGGGCTTCCGGTGAGGCCACGCTCAATCTCCTAACCGGTCGTAAGCGGAGCGCCAGGTGCGCGCTCCGCCAACCTAGGCTACCATCTCCCCCCGGAGCGTCAAGCTGTGCCAGTCGACCACCCCTTTGAGCCAACGGCACGCTTTGACTATACTGTCACCAACACCAACCGGAGGCTCTCCTTTGGCAGACGTGCGTCCATTCCGCGGAGTGCGCTTCAATCCCGATCGCTCCGGCGCCCTCGGCAACGTCCTGTGCCCGCCCTTTGACGAGATCAATGCCGAGCGCCGGGAAGCGCTTCTTGCCCGCGGTGGGCACAACGTCGTGCGGCTCGAGTCTCCCAAGCCCGAATCTGACGGCGCCGACATCTATGCCCAATCCGCCGCCCAGTTGCGGGCGTGGCTCGACGAGGGCGTCCTGGGGCAGGACCGCCGGCCCGCGTACTACGTCATGCAGGAGGAGTACGCCACCGAGTCCGGTCCGCGGCAGCGCGTCGGCGTTTTCGCGGCCGTCCACATCGAGGAGTACGAGCGCGCCATCGTCCTGCCGCACGAGTACACCCGCCGGGGACCCAAGGAAGATCGGCTGGCCATGATGGAGGCCTGCGGCGCCAACTTCAGCCCCATCATGGCAATGTACCGGGACCCCGGCGGCGTCCAGACGCTCCTCTGGGAAGCCATCGCCAACCGCGAGGCCGATGTTACCGCCGGTGCCCCCGGCGCCATCAACTACAAGCTCTGGCTCATCGACGACGACAATGCCGTCGGGCAGCTGCGTGGCCTCCTCAAGTCGTCTCCCATCTACATTGCCGACGGCCATCACCGTTACGAGACCGCTCTCGCCTATCGCGACAACGTCCGCAGCCGTGAGCGTGTACGTCTTGACACGCAGGCATCCGAATTCGTGCTTATGTGCCTCGTCGAGTTTGACGACCCGGGCATGCAGCTCCACTCCTTCCACCGGGCTCTTTCCGGTCTGTCTCGGGACAAACTCTCCGCGCTGCAGGAGCAGGTCTACGGTCTCTTCACCGTCGAGTCCCGCCCGCTGGGTGGCATGAATCCGGAGCGCATGGGTGATTTCCTCGATTCCACCTGGCGCACCCGCGGTGGCAAACCTGCCCTCGGCCTCATCGAGCCCGAGGAGGGTCGTCTCTCAGTCCTCTCCCTACGTGGCAACCTCGCCGCCGGTTCAATCCCCCACGCCCCAACCCCTGAGATGTACCAGTGCGAGGCATGGCTGCTGCATAGCGCTGTGTTGGACCCAGTTCTTGGCGGCAGCAGCGGCGATCAGGCTCAGGTCGACTTCATCCCGGAGCTCGACGTTCTACTTGCGCAGATAGAGCGCGGCGACTGCCAGGCAGCCTTCCTCGTCCCACCCCTGGACATGACCGTTTTCGAGTCCCTCGTCCGCGAGGGCCAGCGCCTGCCGCCGAAGACCACCTATTTCCTCCCTAAGCTCCCAACCGGGTTGGTCATGAACCTCCTCACTGGCGACGTTTAATGATTAAACCTGACTCTACCCTCCCTGGAAATAGCTGATTCATCGGGGCATATAGCGCCCCGCAACTTTGACACGACCCAACCACCCCGCTACGATGAACTAAAGGGCCGCTAGAAAGGCACAGCCATGCTGAAATGGTTCACCACCATGCTCTCGGGCGGCTATGAGGCCGAATCTACCGCCTCGGAGGTTGACCGCGCCATGCCGGAAGACGCCAATCTTCGCACCCCCGCTGGCCAGTACTTGACCGATAAGTTCCCCGTGCTGACCTTCGGCGGCACGCCCAGGATTGACATGGCCAAGTGGCGCTTCCGTGTCTTCGGTCTGGTCGAAGAGAAGCTTGAATGGACGTGGGACGACTTCACCGCCATGCCGCCCACGACCCTAACCGCAGACTTCCACTGCGTCACAACTTGGAGCCGTCTCGACAACACATGGGAGGGCATCTCCATCCATGAGGTCATGAAGCGCATCAAGCCGCTGCCCAACGCCGGCTATGTCATGTTCCACTGCTACGGCGGATACACGGCCAACGTCGCTCTCGACGTACTCACGGACGATGACGTTCTCTTCGCCTACAGGCACGACGATGCGCCGCTCCCCCCCGATCACGGCGGTCCGCTGCGCCTCGTAGTGCCCAAACGCTACGCGTGGAAGAGTCCCAAATGGGTCAACGGCATGGAGTTCATGGAGCGCGACAAGCCCGGCTTCTGGGAACAGCGCGGCTACCACATGGAGGGTGATCCGTGGAAGGAGCAGCGCTTCAGCTGGTAGCGTCGTGACGCTTACTCGCCCCGAACAGGATGTCCTCTGGCTCGAACGCCTTCAGCGCGACGGCCCACCCGATGTCGACCACCGCGATCTCTCCCTCGCACTGCGCCCCAGCCTCGAGCTTCTGCGCGCGCGACGCTTCTGGGAGGCCCACGAGTCGCTGGAGGACCTTTGGCGTGATGCCCCGTACCCGCTCCGCCTCTTTCATTACGCATTGATCAAGGTGGCTGTGGGCCTGCTGCACATGGAGCGCCGAAACCCGCTGCCCGCCGGTCGACAGCTTGCTCAAGCCGCTCTCTACCTCGAACCATTCACGCCAACCTTCGCCGGCCTCGACACCGACGCAATACTCGCGCAGGTCCAAGTCTGCCACAGTGCTCTGGCGGCAACCGCGAGTTCGTCGGTAAACTGGGACTCACTGCCAGAATTCCGGTTCCCGGACTCTGCGCCTGATTAACACCACCAATAGAGAAGGAGGCCCCGGTGACCGGGGCCTCCTAGATTCGTCCTACAGGGGGCCTTGCGGCCTATCCAGCCGAAACGTCAGGCAGCCTTTGCTCGCCGCATCTCTCGGGCTTTCGCAAGCAGATGAGGAGCAACGGCGCGCTCGAACCCGCACTGCAAGCAGTGGAGGGCATCGCCGGTGCCATCGTTCTGTAGCTGAATGTCACCCCTGCACTTAGGACAGGCCTTGAAGTAGATCATGTTGACCTCCCCTTTCCCAGAGCGTCTAGTGCTCTATGCCTTTGTTTAACGCTCTGTACATGTATAACGTTCCATCCGCCCGGAAGGATGCATGTTTTCGTAGCGATTTTGTTCTGACGCCTCTTTGCTCCCGACAGCATAATAACACTTGACACGGTGCGTATCAAGCATTATGATTCGAAATGCAAGGAGACGCCGATGGAGCGCCGTACGCGCCGTATTCAGCTCAGCACGGAAATAGTCTTCCCGCCGGCAACATCGGGCCGCGATGTGGAGGCTCGGCAGGCATCACAACTGCCCGTGCCGGCTGGTGCGCCAGCGCAAGAGCAACCGGTGGAGACCCTCGGCGTTTACGTTATCAGCGTTACAGCGCGCATCCTGCGCATGCATCCACAGACCCTTCGCAAGTACGAGAGGCTGGGCCTCGTCCATCCGTCTCGCAGCGAGGGTATGGTGCGCTATTACTCGGACCATGATCTCAACCGATTGCGGATGATCAAGTATCTGGTGGAGGAGCGCGGCATGAATCTTGCCGGTGTGGAGATGGCGCTGGAGATGGTAGCGCGCTTGCAGGAAATGCAGCGTGCGCTTGAGGGCCAGCGAGAGACCGGGGCAGCTGTCGCGCTCGAGAGCCATGTGCAGTCCGTCTTGGAGATGCTCCACTACGTGGAGCGCGACCAGGGCGCCAGCGGCCAAGTACAAACCTAGTCACTGCCAAAGGGGGACCGATGCCAGACCGCAGTTACGGCGCCCACGACGGCGAGGATCCACCTGTCGAAGGTGTTCTCCCGCCCGCGCCGGAGGCAACCGAGGAGGAGCGGCTTCAAGCGCTCCTGGATGAGGCAGACCGAGAGAAGGCGCAGTTCAGGGCCCTTGCCCAGCGGGCGCAGGCGGACCTCATGAACTATCGCAAACGCGCCGAGGAGGAGCGACAGGAGATTGTGGGCAACGCGGGAGCCCAGCTCATCCTCCGTGTCCTGCCCGTCCTTGATGACGTGGAACGTGCTCTCGCCCACGCAGCCAATGATGCACCGCAGTCCGAAACCGGCTGGCTCGAGGGGTTCCGGCTGATCGAGCGAAAGCTCCAGGGCATTCTCGCCGCCGAGGGGCTCCAGCGTATAGAGGCCGAGGACGCCGTCTTCAATCCCTTCGAGCACGAAGTCGTCGGTCAGTTCGACGTCGTCGGCCGCCGGGAAGGCGAGGTCCTGGAAGTGACGCGTCAGGGCTACAGAATGAACGGCAAGGTGCTCCGCCCTGCGCAGGTGATCGTGCAGGCCGGCCAGGGCAACAGTGAAGACACCAAGAATCCAAATGATCCAAACCAGCACAAGGAGGCGTAACACATGCCAAAGGTACTCGGCATAGACTTGGGCACCACCAACTCGGTGGCCGCTTATGTGGAGGCGGGGCAGCCCATCATCCTGGAGAACGCCGAGGGCTCGCGCCTGACGCCCTCCGTCGTCGCCGTCAACCCCAAGACTGGAGAGCGCTATGTTGGTCTCGCAGCCAAACGGCAGAGTGTGGTCAACCCGGAGCACACCGTCTACTCGGCGAAGCGTCTCATCGGCCGCACCATGAACGATCCTGTGGTGCAGGACGACGTCAAGCTCCTGCCCTACCAGATCCAGCGAGGCGGCAATGGTGACGCCCACGTTGTCATGGGCGACAAGGCTTACTCTCCCACGGAGATTGCGTCCCAAGTGCTGCAGAAGATCAAGCTGGACGCCGAGACCAAGCTCGGCGAGAAGATTACGGAGGCGGTCATCACCGTCCCGGCATACTTCAACAACTCCCAACGTCAGGCCACGACCGACGCCGGCAAGATCGCCGGTCTGGAGGTCCTGCGCATCATCAACGAGCCGACGGCCGCCGCGCTGTCCTACGGCATGGACAAGCACGCTGAGGCCACCGTCGCGGTCTTCGACCTCGGCGGTGGCACCTTCGACATCTCCATCCTCCGCATTGGCGAGGGCGTCAACGAGGTGCTCTCCACCAACGGCAACACGCACCTCGGCGGCGACGACTTTGACCAGAAGAGCGTCGACTGGCTAGTCCGTGACTTCAAGCAGGAGACCGGCATTGACCTCGGCGCCGACCGCATGGCCCTCCAGCGTCTCAAGGAAGCCGCCGAGAAGGCAAAGGTCGAGCTTTCCTCCGTTACGCAGACGGAGATCAACCTGCCCTTCATCTCCGCCGACTCTGCCGGCCCCAAGCACTTGGTGCGCACCATGACTCGCGCGCAGCTCGAGCAGTTGACGGAAGAGCTCCTCAACAAGGTGGACGCTCCCTGCCGCCAGGCCATGACCGACGCCAGCGTGAGTTCCGCCAACATCGACGAAGTCATCGTCGTCGGCGGCATGACCCGCATGCCCGCCGTCATCGAGAGGGTGAAGACCCTGTTCGGCAAGGAGCCCAACCGCTCCGTCAACCCGGACGAGGCTGTCGCCGTCGGCGCCGCGCTTCAGGCCGCCGTGCTCAAGGGCGAGGTGCAGGACATCCTGCTGCTCGACGTCACCCCGCTGACCATGGGCATCGAGACTGAGGGCGGCGTGCGGCACGCGCTCATCCAGCGCAACACCACCATCCCCACCTCCAAGTCCGAGGTGTTTACCACAGCGTCTGACAACCAGGGCAGTGTGGAGGTCCACGTGCTGCAGGGCGAACGGCCCATGGCCGCCGACAACCGCTCCATCGGCCGTTTCATGCTCGACGGGATCCTGCCCGCCCCACGCGGCATCCCAAAGATCGAGGTCACCTTTGACCTCGACGTCAACGGCATCCTGAGCGTGTCCGCCAAGGACCAGGCCACCAACCGCGAGCAGAAGATCGTCATCAAGGAGAGCTCCGGTCTCTCCGATGACGAGATCCAGCGCATGATGAGCGAGGCCGAGCAGAACGCCGAGGACGATGTCCGCAAGCGCGAGGAAGCCGACCTGCGCAACACCGCCAGCCAGCTCGCCTACAGCGCCCACAAGATGCTCAACGAGCAGGGCGAGCAGGTCCCGGAAGACCTCAAAGCCGAGGTCCGCGCCCAGGCCGACGCCCTGCAGCAAGCCGCCCAGACCGAGGAGCCCGCCAAGCTCCGCGCCATGGTCGACGAGCTCAGCGCGACGCTCCAACGCGTCGGCTCCGCGGTGTACCAGCAGGCTGGCGCTCCCGCCGACGGCGCAGACGCCCCGGACGCCACCCCCGACGACACCGTGGAAGGCGAGTTCCGCGAGGTCTAGGCCACAAGGTTTCTCCCCCATAGTAGGGGAGGTTTAGGATGGAGGCCCCGTCCCCCACCCGCGCTGGGCCTGCCCCGGCCGTTCGTGCTGAGCTTGTCGAAGCACAAGGCCTGTTCACCCTGAGGGAAATCGAAGGGCGAACGGGCTACTTGGCATGTTGCCGTCTGGGCAGGAACGCAGAGGACGGAGTAGCCGCAAAACCCGAGAAATCGCCTGGATAGCTGCTTGCCCATACTGCGAGGAGCCTTTATCCTACATCATAGAATGAATGTGCTATCCGTAGAGCGTGAATGAAGCAGCAGAAGGCCCAGATCATCCAATTGCAGCCGACCGAGGAGCAGCGCGTCTACTTTGCCCGCGCCTCCGGTATTGCCCGCCTTGCCTTCAACTGGGCACTGGACTGGTGGAACGAGCAATACAAACTCCACAAGGAGGAGGGAGCGCCCAGGCCAAACCGAGTCAACACCTGGAAAGCCTGGTGCGCCCACAAGCAGGCTTGTAAAGATGAGCGTCCCTGGCTGTACGAGGTCTCGTCGGATGTGCCCAAGTGGGTGATCTATGAGTCGCTGCCCAGAGCGTTCGCCAACTGGTGGAATCCCAAGACCCGGCAAGGACCGCCCAATTTCAAGAGCAAGCGCACCGCCCGCCGGGTTTTTGTGGGACAGGACTCCTGCAAGCCCGCCAACTTCCGCCATCGCGGCATCCGGCTGGCGAAGTTGGGGTGGGTGCGCTGCCGCTCCCAACTGCGCTGGCCGGCGAGCCAGGTCAGGCGCGTCACCGTCTTTGAGCAAGCCGGCAAGTGGTATGCCTCCATCCTGTTTGAGGACCCGGACTACACCCCGCCCGTCCACGAGAACCAAGCGGGCGCGGTGGGCGTGGACCTGGGTTCCCGCAAGCTGGCCGTGGCGTACGACGGGGAATCCTTCCAGCAGTGGGAGAACCCCAAGGCCCTGGATGGCGCGCTGCGCCGGTTGCGCCGCTGGCAGCGGAGGGCCGCCCGCCGCGGGGTGCGCGACAGCAAGCGGCGGGTGCTGGAGGTCACCCGCCGCCTTCGGAAGGCCAACAGCCGCATCGCCCGGCTCCACAAGCGGGTGGCGGACATCCGCCGTTGGCACGGGCACAACGTCTCCAACGCCTTGACGCGGGACTACGCCGTCGTCGGGACGGAGGACCTCAATGTCAAGGGCATGATGCGTTCGGCTAAGGGAACGGTGGAGAATCCAGGCAAAAACGTCAAGGCAAAGTCGGGTTTGAATAGAAGTGTGGCCGACGCCGGCATGGGGGAGTTGCTGCGCCAGATTGACTACAAGGCGCACTGGCGCGGCGGGGAGCGCCGCCAGGTGGGGCGCTTCTTCCCCTCCTCCAGGACGTGCAGCGACTGCGGGTACAAGCACGACGGGCTGCAGGCCCGCGAGCATTGGGCTTGCCCCTTCTGCGGCGTCGTCCACGACCGGGACGAGAACGCCGCCGTTAACATCTACAGAGAAACGGTAGGGGGAAGCACTCCCGAACCGGCGGACTTCGGGCCGCGAACGCCCGTGGAGTCCATGGCCTCTGCTCAAGGTCAGCTACGGCTGCTCGAGTAAGCTGGGACAGTGAAGCGGGAACCATAACCGCGCGTTAGGGCGCCTTTCGCGTTAGGGGTGTCCCCGTACGCGCGGGGGTGCTTGGAGCAGCCTCCATCCACTCCAATTCCTTCATCTGGTGTCCCCGTACGCGCGGGGGTGCTTGGGAGTACATGTGGCGGCATATGCGGATGCTGACGGTGTCCCCGTACGCGCGGGGGTGCTTGGACCCGCACCCCCTTCCCCCAGAACATCAAGACGGTGTCCCCGTACGCGCGGGGGTGCTTGGTAGTAGCAGGTCAGGTCGCGGTAGTCGGACGAGGTGTCCCCGTACGCGCGGGGGTGCTTGACGACCTACACGGAGAAGGCAGGGCGCCGCGCCGGTGTCCCCGTACGCGCGGGGGTGCTTGGGGAGAGAGGCATGACCACACAGGAGCAGACCCGGTCGCGGGGGTGCTTGTCTTCCGCGCTTGGCGCCCGTCAGTGGCAAAGCGGTGTCCCCGTACGCGCGGGGGTGCTTGGTGTTCAGGGGCAATAGAGGTGGGGTCCTGTACAGTAGGTCTTATACGTTGGAGGTAACAGAATGGCCGGGCCAACAAAGCAAAGAGCCATAGAGCTACTGCAAATATCTCTTGACGCCATACCAGGATTGAAAGACGTAAAGCACAATACGCCTGAAGTTGATCCATGGCGTAGGAACACCCGTGTCACTATTCAGAACGTGTTTGAAGGATCCCAATCTCATGTTCGGGAGTTTACAAGAATCTGGCTAGGGGAAAATTACTCCGAAAGCGACTCCTTTTACCAGGATCGGCACATAAAGAGACTGGAAGCATCAGCTTCCATACTCCAATCAATGATCAGTGAAATTGAAAACTTCTGGCCGGAAGACATTCAAGAAACCAACTCTCAGTAAGTCGCCAAGACAACTGAACTCTCCATGGGACGGAAAGTCTTCCTCATTCACGGCCGCAATCACGGTACCAGAGACACCGTGGCGCGGTTCTTGGAGAAGCTGCAAATAAAGGTAGTCATTATGATGGAGCAGCCCAACCAGGGTCGGACTTTGATTGAAAAGCTTGAAGGCAATGCCGACACCGACTTCGCCATAGCGCTCTTGACGCCCGACGACGAAGGGGGGCTGAAAGGCGGGGTGCAGAAGGCTCGCAGCAGGCAAAACGTAATACTTGAGTTGGGCTACTTCATGGGGCGATTAGGGAGAAACAGAGTGTGTGCCTTGGTCCAAGGTGACGTTGAGATACCAACAGATTACTACGGTGTCGTATACATAGACTTTGACGACTCAAACGCTTGGCAACAACAGCTCATAGGAGAACTCAAGGCTGCACGGTTCAGCATCGACGCCAACCGTGCCTTCACATAGGACAAGGCTAAGCCCCCTCACGCCCCCGCCGACAACCCTTGCAGTGGAAACCCCTCCCGCCGCAGATCCTCGACGCTTGCTCTTGCGTAGTCCTGCACCCGCGCCGACACCTCCGGCGGCAGTTGCGCCTGCTCCGGGTCGTCGAGGCGATCTACGCCGTGGGTATGCGCAAAGGCGGGCGGGGCTGTGTCCGGCCACTCTTGGCCGAGCATGACGCCGTAGGCGCGGGTCCAGGCGCGCATTACTGCGCCGATGTCGTAGCCTCCACCCCCGAGCGCAAGCCAGCGCCCGGGTGATAGCCCGGCCAGTTCCCGGACCACCTGCGTGTACCCCTGCACCGTCAGGCGGAGGTGGGTGATGGGGTCCAGGACGTGCGTGTCTATGCCGAGCTGGGTAACCAGGACGTCCGGCTTGAAGGCTTGCACCATTGGGGGCACCACCTCACGGAAGGCCCACAGGTAGGTCTCATCGTTCGTGTAGGGGAAGAGGGGGACGTTCACGGCGTAGCCGCGGCCCGCCCCTGTGCCTATCTCGTTGGTGAAGCCGGTGCCCGGGAAGAGGAACTCGCCGGACTCGTGGAAGGAGATGGTGAGCACCTGGTCTGTGTCGAAGAAGCCCACCTGGACGCCGTCGCCGTGGTGACAGTCTATGTCCACGTAGGCGACGCGCGCCCCCGCCGCGACCATGTGCCTGATGGCGATGACCGGGTCGTCGAAGATGCAGAAGCCTGACGCGTGGCCGGGCATGGCGTGGTGCAGGCCGCCGGAGAAGTTCACTGCCGCCGAGCACCGGCCGCTCAGGAGTTCCTCCGCCGCCGTGAGCGACGCCCCCGTCGTCCAGAGGGCGGCGTCGTACATGCCCTGGTAGACGGGGTTGTCTCCCATGCCGCCCGCGGCGAAGTTGAAGAGGGCCGCCTCCTCCAGCCGCTCTCCGCGGCTTAGGGCCGCCACAGCCTCCACATACGCGGGCGAGTGGTAGGTGTGCACCTCCTCGACGCGGGCCTGCCGCGGCTCCATGAGCGACGCATTGGCCAGCGTGAACGCTCCGAGCGCCTCCAGGAGCTCGTAGGTGTGGCGGAGGCGGTAGGGGCGGAAGACGTGGGTCTCGCTGAGGACGTGGCGCGTCAGCCGGTCGTGGTAGACGAAGGCTGCGGTGCGCGCGTCGTCGGGCGGGGGCAGGCTCATGGCGCGGAGGATACGCGGCCCGCCGACGTACGCGCAAGGGCGCCGCGTCAGTGGACGGTTGGGGTCAGGAGGGTGTATAGTACATGTTGACCCCTCACCACTGAGGGCTACCGTCGCGGGGTGGAGCAGCGGCAGCTCGTTGGGCTCATAACCCAAAGGTCGGAGGTTCGAATCCTCCCCCCGCTACCAACAGGCCACCACAGGAAGCGCCCCTCGCACGAGGGGCGCTTCCTTTTTGTCCATGCTCGGACGCGGACTACTAGCCCCAAAGCTCTGCGCTTGCGATGCGGGCGCCCTCTGACATTGCCCTGAACTTCTCCCAGCACACCTTTGCGTGGCCGACCCGCGAACCGATGCCGCAGTCCGTGCCGGCCATGAGGCTCTCCTTGCCGACGACGTCCGCGTAGCGCAGCAGCCGCTGGGCTACGAGCTGCGGGTGCTCGATGAAGTCGCTGGCATGGCCGATGACGCCGGGGATGAGAACCTTGCCGTCGGGCAGCTTGATGTCGCGCCATACCGCCCACTCGTGCTCGTGCGCGGGGTTGGAGGCCTCGATGGAGTAGCCGACGGACTTCACTTTCAGGATCAGGTCCGCGATGTCGGCCAGCGGAATGTCGTACATGTGCGGCCCCTTGTAGCTCCCCCAGCACGTGTGAAAGCGGACCTTCTCCTCAGGGATGTCGCCGATGGCGTGGTTCAAGGCCTCAATGCGGAGGTTGGCGAACTTCCTGTATTCCTCGACGCTCATGCCGGGGTTCATTTGCCAGCCGTCGGGCAGGTCCGGGTCGTCGATCTGCAGCAGGAAGCCGGCGTCGACGATGGCTTTGTACTCCTCATGCAGCGCGTCGGCAAGCGCGAAGAGGAATGCCTCGTCCGAGGGGTAGTACTCGTTGGCGAGCCAGTGCTCGACGGTCCCGGGTGTGACGGCGGGCAGAAAGGCTTCCTCCGGCGTGTGGCCCTGCAGCCCGGCGTTGAAATTGTCAATGTCCGCCTGAATTCCCGCCTGTCCCGTGTAGGTGATGGGCCCGACGACGAAGAAGGATGGGTTGGAGCCAGCGCCTGTGAAGCCCCCTCGCTGTGCGAAGTAGCCCGAGAACTCCTGCATGTCCCGACCGTTTATGCCGGGAGGCGCCGGGCCGTCCTTCGGCGTGCGCCGCTCAATGCCGCCCATGCGCTCGCCGATGTAGCTGGTGAACGTGACCTTGCTCACCTCACCGTCGTTGACGCTGTCGATGCCCGTCTCAATCTGCAGACCCACGTTCTCCGCGATGACAGAGCGGATCGTATCGGTCATCGCCGGCTCGTTCACCGGTTCTCCGCGGCTCTTGGCCACGACCATGTCAAGGAGCTCGCGCGGCCTTGGCAGGGTACCGGCGTGCATCGTTCGGATGTGGTCTGTGCTACGGATCATGGCTCCTCCTCTATGGCGCAAATCCAGCGTCTACGCGGCTGGAAATGCCTGGCTGCCCTGCAGTGGCCCGGTCCTAGCCCCAGAGCTCCGCGCTTGCGATGCGGGCGCCCTCAGACATTGCCTTGAACTTCTCCCAGCACACCTTGGCATGGCCCACGCGGGCGCCGATGCCGCAGTCCGTGCCGGCCATGATGTTCTCCTTGCCCACGACGTCGGCGTAGCGCAGCAGCCGCTGCGCCACGAGCTGCGGGTGCTCGATGAAGTCACAGGCGTGGCCGATGACGCCGGGGATGAGCACCTTGCCGTCGGGCAGCTTCACGTCGCGCCACACCGTCCACTCGTGCTCGTGCGCGGGGTTGGAGGCCTCGATGGAGTAGCCGACTGCCTTCACCTTCAGGATGAGGTCAACGATGTCCACCAAGGGGATGTCGTGCTTGTGGGGCCCCTTGTAGCTGCCCCAGCAGGTGTGGAAGCGGACTTTCTCCTCCGGGATGTCGCCGATGGCGTGGTTCAGCGCGTCTATCCGCAACTCGGCGAACTTCTTGTATTCCGGGACGGTCATGTCCGGGAACATCTGCCAGGCGTCGGGCAGGTCGGGATCGTCGATCTGGAGCAGGAAGCCCGCGTCGACGATGGCCTTGTACTCCTCATGCAGGACGTCGGCGAGGGCGTAGAGGTAGGCCTCGTCCGTGGGGTAGTACTCGTTGGCGAGCCAGTGCTCGACGGTGCCGGGAGTAACCGCCGGCAGGAAGGTCTCCTCCGGCGAGTAGCCCTCTAGCGCCGCATTGAAGTTGTCGATGTCCGTCTGAATGGCGGCCTGACCCGTGTACGTGAGCGGCCCAACCACGAAGACCGAGGGGTTGGAACCGGCCCCGGTGAAACCGGGCTTGCCATCGAAGTAACCAGGGAAATCGATTTCGTCGCGCCCATTGACACCTGGAGGCGCAGGGCCATCCGCAGGCTTTCGTTGCTCTATTCCGCCCAGGCGCTCTCCGATGTAGTGGGTGAAGCTGAACTTGTGCACCTCGCCGTCGTTGATGCTGTCGATGCCGGTCTCGATCTGCAGGCCCACGTTCTCGCGGATGACGTCCCTGACCAGGCTGGTCAGAGCAGCCTCGTCCACAGGTTGGCCTATCATCTTGGAGAAGGTCATGTTGAAGAGCTCCTGCGGCCTGGGCAGGGTGCCTGCGTGCATAACGCGAATGCGGTCTGTGCTTCTGATCATGTTGTCCTCCGCAGTGGGCACAGGCCCACCTTTGGTGTATTCCCTGTGCCCCATGAAAGTACATCGGCGTAACTGCCGCCGCAAGCCCACACTGGGAATAGTGAGTATCCGTATCAGAGCAACGCAGGCCGTCGCCCGCCCTCACCATTCCCGGCCCACTCCGCTGTTCTCGTTGGCGATAATGCGGAGCTTGCTGACAAAGTTGTCGGCGCCCCAGTTGGGAAGCCGCCACAGCGTCTGCTCCGACTCAGGAATGCGCGGCGAGACGACCTGATGCCCCACGAGTTTGCCCTTCGCCCCCATCACCAGCGCGGCCAGCCCAGCGATTATGGCAAGCCACGCGGTGAAGGGCGCCCAGGTCAGCGTCAGAATCGCGCCGCTCACCACCAAGACCACGCCGATCACCATGATGCGGTGGTCGGTCACGTGGACACGCTCCACCGCCGTCATGCCGATGCGCGAGATCTCGCGGAAGACGCCGTCCGCATCGTCGTTGCGCAGCAGCCGATGGTTGGTCAGGTAGAACGGCGGGTGCTGCAACTCTATGCGCTCGCCGTCATGCAGATGTTCGTGGACGCTCATTCTTGCCTCTCGCCAATTGCGGTCCTTCAGCTAGTCGGGAATGCAGGCGGTGACCATGATCTCCACCACCAGGTCGGCGCCCATCAGCGTGGACTGCACCGTTGCGCGGGCGGGCTTGTCCTGGGTGAAATACTCGTTGTAGACCTCGTTGAAGGCGGCGAAATCGCCGGCGTCCTTGAGCCAGCACGTCGCGGTGAGCACGTTGTCGAGCGACGTGCCCGCCTCCTCGAGGCAGATCTTGATGCGCTCCAGCACGTTGCGGGTCTGCTCCCGGACGTCGGCGCCGACCTCTCCCGTCGCAGGGTTGCGCCCGGTCTGCCCGGACACGTACACCATGTTGCCGAACCGGGTGGCGGGGGACAGGCTGGGGTTTCCGCGCCCCAGGGCCTCTGGCGCGATGATCTCCTTCTGCGGCATTGCTCTCCTCCTTGCGCTGCTCCCGGAACCGTACCCGCTCTACGGGGAGGGCGCAAGTGGACTCGCTCGGAGGACGCGTCGAGATGGGGGCATTGGAATGGATTCGTCCTGGCGGCGGCAGATAGGGGAGAGGAGGTTGTTCCTGCTTCGTTTTGAAGGGAATGTGTCGCATTTCAGCTACAAGCCCATTGAAAAGGTTTTTTGGGGGCAGCATCCTCCCGACTTTGGGGGCCGCAGCAATGGCGGCAGTCGATGCGGATCTTGACGGCGCGGTCTCGTGCAGCCAGGAGTGGATGCGGCCCAAAACAACCGTGCTCGCCTTGTAGCTAACTCGGCACATTTCAGCTACAACGCGAGTAATTTTCTTCAGCAGCACTTCCGGCGGAAGCGATGAAGTGGAGATACACTGTTGGGGGAGCACGAGTCCGTCAAACATGAGGAAAGGGTATAGGCAGTTCATGGTTACGGGCAAAGGGTCTGTGTCATGGGTGACTCTTTGGCAGGCCCGGGGCGAAATGCCCGTTTGACAGCCCTTCTGAGAGGCCCCTACAATCCCGATGCTTTCCCAAACCGCGAGCGCCAGGCCCAACTTGCGGCCTGAGGGCCGCGGGGCACAGACCATCGGCAACGGAGGCGATACATGGAAGCCACTGAACTCGTCAGCGATTCCCTGGGCAGGATTCAGAACGCCATCCGGCGGGTGCTGAACGATCTCCCGGATGAGCACCTTTACTACCGGCCGACGGCGGACGCGAACCCCATCTGCTGGCTCATCTGGCACCTGACCCGGGTGCAGGACCACCACATGTCCGACCTGCTGGGCAAGGAGCAGCTCTGGACGGCGGACGGTTGGCACGCCAAGTTCGGGCAGGCCGCGGACATCAGCAACACGGGCACGCGCCACACCATCGAGCAGGTGGAGTCCATCCGCGCCGACGCCGAGACGCTGCAGGGCTACTACGACGCGGTCTACGAGCGCTCCAAGGAGGTCCTCGGGTCGCTGTCGGCGGAGGACCTGGAGAAGGAGATCAACGAGCCGCAGTACACGCCGCTGCCGACCATCGGCGTGCGGCTGGCGAGCATCATCAGCGACAACACGCAGCACGCGGGGCAGGCGATGTACGTCCGCGGGCTGATCCAGGGTCTCGGCTGGAGCGGGGGGCCGTAGGGCCGCATGTTCCCGCTTGACGAAAAGTACTACGTGCTGGGGTTCGACCCCGGCGGGCCTGACGGCTTTGGGTGGAGCATCTGCGAGGTCTTCGGCGACATCGTGCTCCCCGCACGGGGCGGCGCCGGCCACCACGTGGCCGAGGTCATGGGCAAGGTCATCAACTACATCCACGACCAGGCGAACATCCTCGGCATAGGCATCGCGGCGCCGCTGTTCTGGGCGCCCACGGGCACGCGGCGCGTCGACGGCATCGTTCGCGACGCGCTGGCGTCGAGCGGGCACCCCGACCCGGCAGGGGCGGCGCCGGAGATCGGCGACGCGAGCGGCGAGCGGCTGGTGCAGGGGCACCTGCTGGCGGCCGACATCTGGCAGCACTACCAGATACCCATCACCGAGGTGAACCCCAAGGCGCTGCTATGGCTGCTCGACGCGGAGACGAAGCGCGACCAGGAGATCAACGAGGGCTCGCCGGACGCGGTGGTAGCGGCGTTCGCGGGGTACTGCATGCACGAGCGGCTGCCGGGGTGGCGCAACATCTACCTGGACGAGCCGAACCCGATCCTGCCGCTGGACACGCCGGTCAGCTACTGGATGCCTGTGCGGTAGGTTAGCCGCCGGGCCGCGCCGCCGTTCTGTCCGCCTGCCTCACGGTGAAGGAGATCTCGCCTTCCTGATGGTCGTAGACCATGCGCCACCGCTGCAGGATGTCCCGGCCAAGGACGGAGGGGAGGCCTTGCGTGTTGGATGGGTCGGGGATGAGTAGTCCCAAACGGTAAACATAGTAGGTCGGGCCGTCCACAAAAGCCAGGATCCCCTCAACCTAGTAGGCCTGCTGACTTCCTCCGAATCCCCTTGTGGCTACACGAGGCGATGAGGACAGCGAACTCAAGTCGGCTTTGAGGTTGGTCAAGTCCCTATGCAGGACACAGGTAGAGTCTGCGCCGGTGTCCACTACAAACCTTACACGGCCCTGGACGGAAAATTCGGGAATGCTCAGAATGCCTTGGAGGCGCAACTCACCGGTTACCGGGTGAATGCCTCCCGTCAGCACTACAGAGACCCAGCGGCCAGGATGAGAATCGGCGGGTCAGGATCCAAGTGCTCGTAGACAGCGTTGTTCCGGCGCAGCCCCTGCTGATCCATGCAGCGCAACAATTCCGCATGGCTATCCGCAAACACCCACACATCACCTTCCGCCAAGGCAACCCACTGGTTGGGCCGTTCCTTGATCAGCTCAATGATCCGGCTGTACAAAAGCATATGCCGACGGTCGAAGTCGTCGCCGTCCCGGAACATCTGCTCAATGCCGCCGAAGGCTTCTATTGCTTCGTCGAAGATGTCTTTTTTCGCCATGATTGCCTCCCTTAGGCAACTATAGCACGCCGCCCGCGATGGAGGGGAGGTAGTGGACCTCGTCGTCCTCGCCGACGGGCTCGTGGAGGGCGTAGCCGACGGAGATGCCGTTGATGACGACGGTTACACCCGCTCGGATGCGGTCGCGTTCGTCGTCGACGAGGCGCTCCCAGAAGCCGGGGTGGGCAGCGTCGAGGTTGCGGGTCCCCTGCCGCACCGTGGCCCCGGGGACGACGACAGTCTGCGCGCCGCCCGCGAGGTCACGGTACGGACTGGGTATCCATACTGTTGCCACTGACTAGCCTGCTCCGTTGCTCTCCGATTCCTTGTCCCAGAGAGCCTTGACGATCTTGTGGGGCGCCATGGGCAGTTCCTGCATGCGGACGCCCACGGCGGCCTCGATGGCGTTGGCCAGCGCGCCGAGGGGCGGGACGATGCTGATCTCGGCGACGCCGCGGACGCCGAAGGGGTGGTCGGGGTTGGGGACCTGCACGAGGATGGCGTCGATGTCCGGCAGGTCGAGGCTGGTGGGCATGCGGTAGTCGAGGTAGCTGGAGTTCACCATGCGGCCGTCACCGTCGTAGAAGTACTCCTCGTTGAGCGCCCAGCCGACGCCCTGGGCGGCTCCGCCCTGCACCTGGCCCTCGACGTAGGATGGGTGGATGGCGACGCCGACGTCCTGGGCGGCCGTGTACTTGAGGATGTCCACCTTGCCGGTCTCCGGGTCGACCTCGACGTCGACCATGTGGGTGCTGAAGGACGGGCCAGCGCCGCGCGGGGCGACGGAGGCGGCGGTCGAGATGGGGCCGCCGGTCTCCATGAGCTTGCCGGCAAGCTCCTTGAACGTCAGCTTGAGCTCACTCTCGGCCTTGGAGAAGAAGACGCCGTCGGCGAAATCGACGTTGTCGACGTCGGTCTCCCAGAGCCGGGCGGCGCGGGCGCGCATCAGGTCGACGGCCTGCTTGGCGACCTGCGCGATGGCGACGCCGTTTCGGAGCGTGGTGCTGCTGCCGGCGGTGAGGCCGTTGTAGCCGATGGAGTCCGTGTCCTTGATGCTGGGAATGACGTCCTCGGCAGGGATGCCGAAGGACTCGGCAGTCATCATGGCGAGGGAGACGCGGGAGCCGCCGATGTCGGGCGAGCCCTCGGCGAGGCTGACGGTGCCGTCGGGGTTGATGCTGACGGCGCAGCTCGCGGGCATGCCGGCGTTGCCCCAATAGCCGGAGGCGACGCCGCGGCCGCGGTTGGGGCCGCCGAGGCCGGACTTGTAGTGGTCGGTCGCCTTGAGGGCTTCCATGCACTCGATGTTGCCCATGACGGGGTGCTGGACGCCGTCTGCGCGGCGGTCGCCTTCCCTGGCGGCGTTCTTGATGCGGAACTCGAGCGGGTCGATGCCCAGCTTCTTCGCAAGCTCGTCCACGACGCTCTCGGCGGCGTAGCAGGTCTGCGGGGTGCCGGGCGAGCGGTAGGCCGCGGACTTGGGCTTGTTGACGACGACATCGTAGGCGTCAATGAGGACGTTCTCGATGTTGTAGGTGGTGAACATGCCCTGCGCGCCGGCGCCGACGGCGGAGCCGGGGAATGCGCCGGCCTCGAAGACGAGCTCTGCGTAGGCGGCGGTGATCTTCCCGTCTCTGGTGGCGCGCATCTTGCAGACCATCAGCGAGCAGGAGGCGGGGCCGGTGCCCTCGAAGACCTCGGAGCGGCTCATCATCATCTTGACCGGGCGGCCCGAGCGCTTCGACAGGACGGCGGCGGGGACCTCGAGGTAGACGGGGATCTTGCCGCCGAAGCCGCCGCCGATCTCCTGGGGGGTGATGCGGATCTTGGAGACGGGGTGCTTCAGGATCTCGGCCATGAGCTGACGCTGGTTGAAGGTGCCCTGGCTGCTGTTCCAGACCTGGATGCTGTCGTCGTTGTTCCAGAGCACGGTGGCGTTCTGGGCCTCGATGTAGCCCTGGTGCACCCAGTTGGTGGTGAACTCACGCTCGACGATGACGTCGGCCTTCTTGAAGCCTGCCTCGACGTCGCCGAGGCGCATCTCGGTGCGGCCCGCGACGTTGCTCTTGGTGCCGGTGTCGGTGCCGGGGTCGAAGCGGTAGGCCATGGTCTTGGTGGTCTGCTCCGGGTGAAGCAGCGGGGCATCGGGCTTCATCGCATCGCGGCCGACAAGCACGGGGGGGAGGACCTCGTACTCCACCTCGATGAGGGCGAGGGCGTCCTCGGCGATGTGCTGGTTGTCTGCGGCGACGGCGGCTACTGCATGGCCGCGGTAGAGGGCCTTCTTGTGGGCCATGACATTGTTGGAGAGGTGCATGGTGTTGATGGAGGTCTCGCCGTCATCCAACTCCATGTCGGCGGCCACAGGCAGGTCTGCGCCGGTGATGACGGCGCGGACGCCGGGGAGGGCCTCGGCCTTGCTGGTGTCGATGCGGACGATGTTTGCGTGGGCGTGGGGGCTGCGGAGGATCTTGCCCCAGAGCTCGCCCGTCAGATGGAAGTCAATGCCGTAGATGGCGCGGCCGGTGACCTTGTCGGCGCCGTCGTGGCGGATGGGCCGCGTGCCGATGACCTTGTAGTTGCGCTCTTCTACCGTCGTCATTAGCTCTTTCCTCCCATTTGCTCCGCCGCGTCCACGACGGCCCTGACGATCTTGTCGTAGCCCGTGCATCGGCAGAGGTTGCCGGCAAGCCAGTGGCGAATGCGGTACTCGGACGGGTTCGGCTCACGCTCGAGGAGCGCCTTGGAGGCGACGATGAAGCCCGGCGTGCAGATGCCGCACTGCAGCGCGGCGTTCTCCAGGAAGGCTTGCTGAATGGGGTGCAGGCCCTCGGGCGAGGCGACGCCCTCGATGGTCTCGACGGTGGCGCCGTCGGCCTCAACGCCGAGGACGAGGCAGGAGTCCACGATACGGCCGTCGAGGTTGACGGTGCAGGCGCCGCAGTTGCCGTCGTTGCAGCCCTCCTTGGTGCCGGTCATGTACAGAACGTCCCGGAGCACCTCAAGCAGGCTCTGGTTGGCCTCACAGAGGAAATCTGTAGCCTCACCGTTGACGGTGGTCCGGACGTGAATCTTCTCGGATGGCATCTTCTTAGGCCTCCTTCGCGCGCTGAATGGCGTTGCGCAACGCCCGGGTGGTGAGCACGCCCACAAGGTGCGTGCGATATTCGGCTGTGCCCCGCATGTCGGAGATGGGCTTGGCGGCGGCCCGTGCGGCCTGCGCGGCCTCGGCGATAGCCTCGTCCGAGGGCGCCTTGCCGACGAGGGCAGCGCCCGCTTCCTCGGCGAACACGGGCGTCGGCGCGACGGAGGCGAGGGCGACGCGGCATTCGGTCACCGTGTCGCCGTCCATGACGACGGATGCGCCCGCGCCCGCGACGGCGATGTCCATCTCATTCCGCGGGATGAAGCGGAGGTAGCTGGCCCCGAAGTTGGCCGGCGGGGCCGGCATGCGCATTGCGACGAGGAACTCGCCGGGCCCGAGGACGGTGCGACCGGGGGCGGTGCAAAAGTCCTCGACCGGCACGTCCCGGCGGCCGCCGGGGCCCGCGACCTCGGCGACGGCATTGTGGGCGATGAGAGCCGGGATGCTGTCGCCGCTGGGGGCCGCGTTGCAGAGATTGCCGCCGAGCGATGCCCGCCCCTGGATCTGGATGCCGCCGATAAGGGTGACGGCGTCCATGAGGCCGGGGTAGGCCTCGGCGATGGCGTCATCCTCGTAGATGCGGTGGCATGGCACGGCTGCGCCAATGCGGAGGCCGGCCTGGGGGTCGTAGGAGAGCTCGTTCAGCTCCGGGATCTTCTTGACGTCGACGATCCGGTCGACGGCCCTCCGGCCGCCTCGGAGTTGGACGATGATGTCTGTGCCTCCCGCCAGGGGCCGCGCGGCCTCACCCTTTTCCGCAAGGGCCGCGACCGCCTCCTCAACGGTAGTCGGGGCTACGTATTCAATGGGGCGCAATCGTTTCCTCCCTCGTTTGATGGAGTAAGCCGGACAGACGCAAGTGGCCTGCGGAGGCATAGGTCATGGGCCGGAAAACTCTGTGGGCATGGTACCTATGCCAGATTGGCAATGTCAACCAACGGGAGGGCAGGCAAAGTTCACCGATGATTAACAATTTTGTAACACGAATGAAATGCGCGTGAAACACCTGCGCGCGATTATAAGTGTCGACCTAAATTTGGCCGGAGACAAGCCGGTCGCAAGTGGAGGGGTTCATGGATAGCGGGAACACTGCGTGGATGCTAACGGCGTGTGCCTTGGTGTTGTTCATGACACCGGGGCTCGCCTTCTTCTACGGAGGGCTTGTTCGCAACCGGAACGTACTCAGCACCATCATGTTCAGTTTCATGGCCATGGCGGTGGTGAGCATTGTCTGGGTGCTATGGGGCTACAGCCTGGCATTCGGAGACGGGAACGAATTGATCGGGGACTTCTCCGTGCTTGGGCTGGAGGGGTTGACGGGAGATGACCTGCTCTTCGCGACGTTCCAGATGATGTTTGCCATCATCACCCCCGCCCTAATCACGGGCGCGATCGTAGAGCGGTTCAAGTTCACGACATACCTCATCTTCCTGGTACTGTGGGTCACGCTTGTGTACGCGCCGATCTGCCACTGGGTATGGGCAGAAAACGGCTGGATCTTCGGCATGGGCGCACTGGACTTCGCGGGCGGCACGGTGGTCCACATCAACGCGGGTGTTGCAGCCATCGCGGCGGCGTACCTGGTGGGCAAGCGGCGCAACCCGGCGCCTGAGCCCCACAACGTCCCGTACGTGGTCCTGGGCGCAGCCATCCTGTGGTTCGGCTGGTTCGGATTCAACGCCGGCTCAGGCCTGGCGGCCAACGAGACCGCGGTAAGCGCATTCATCGTGACCAACATTGCGGCGGCGACGGCGGCCCTGACGTGGGGCGTTATCTCCCACATACAGACGGGCAGGATGAGCGCAATCGGCGTTGCGACAGGCGCGGTTGCTGGCCTTGTGGCCATCACGCCGGCATCCGGTTTCGTGGGAGTCATGGGGGCGCTGGGCATCGGCTTCGGCGCGGGAATCTTCTGCTACTTCGCGGTGCTGCTGCGCGCGAAGACCAACCTTGACGACGCCCTGGAAGTGGCGGCAGTCCACGGAGTCGGCGGACTCTGGGGCGCGCTGGCCACCGGCATCTTCGCGGTCGAGGCCATCGGCGGCACGGCGGGGCTCATCGAGGGCAACGCCGAGATCATGGGCACGCAGGCAATAGCGGTCCTCGCCACCATCGGCTACTCGCTGGTTGTCACGTTGATTATCCTGAAGGTGCTGGACCTGATTCCAGGACTGGGCCTGCGGGCGCCGGAGACAGTCGAAGACCAGGGACTCGACCTGGCGATGCACGGCGAGCGCGGATATGTCAGCGACGGCGCTGACTAGGCGAGCGGGCTGTCGAATCAAGCTCGAAACCAGCAAAGAGGGAAAGAAGCAATGATAAGTATTGAAGCATTGGTCAGGCCGGAGCGGATTGGACAGGTCACCCACGCGCTAGAGGAGGCCGGAGTCCCAGGGTTCTACTACTACAACGTAACCGGCCAGGGACGCCAGCGCGGCGTGGAAGTGTTCGTTGGCAGGGCGGGGCAGATCGCAACCCGGTCCGCCGTGCAGAAGACGTGCATCCGCACCGTGGTGAGCGACGACATGAAGGAAGCCGTCATCACCGCCATCACAGAGGCGGCCAAGAGCCCCGGCGAGGGCGAGATTGGCGACGGCAAGATCTTCGTGACGCAGATCGCGGACCTGGCGCGGGTGCGCACAGGCGAGCGGGGTGACGCCGCCCTGTAACGGCAGACCCTGGAAACGTCGAAACGCGGGGCCCGTCCCAATTGTGGGGCGGGCCCCGCTGCGTTACTTGACTGATTGCCGCTCCCTGCCTAGCCTACTTGTGACGTTGCCACCCCGCATGCCAATCAACCCAGAGGAGCCAAACCTATGAAGGTCTTTGCCTTTGACCTGCTGCCATACGGCGAGCACCTGTCCCACCTTCGCGTCGGGTCGGAGCTGCCGTGGCCGCTGCCCAAGGAGCACTTCGACCCGGAGGTCGCCGCCCGCACCTACGCCGAGCACCTGGAGGCGTGGGCGCTCATGGACGAACTGGGCTACGACGGCATCGGCTTCAACGAGCACCATACGTCGCCCTACGGGCTGATGAACTCGCCGAACATCATGGCCGCGGCGGCGGCGCAACGGACCAGCAACCTGAAGCTGCTGATCTACGGGAACCTGCTGCCCATACACGACCCGCTGCGGCTGGCCGAGGAGCTCTCGATGGTCGACTGCCTCTCCGGCGGGCGGCTCATCTCCGGCTTCGCGCGGGGCATCCCCCGCGAGCACAACGTCTACCAGGTGCCGATGCGGGAATCGCGCCCCCGGTTTGAGGAGGCGTGGCAGATCATCAAGCGTGCGTGGACGGAGGAGGTCTTCTCCTTCGAGGGCGACTTCTGGACGTACCGGGACGTCGCCATCTGGCCGAGGCCGTACCAGCAGCCACACCCGCCGGTCTGGACGCCGGTCACGGGCAGCAAGGAGACCATCGAGTGGGCGGCGCGCGAGAACATCCCCATCACGCCGGGGCTCTCGCCGCACATGGGCGTTCGCCGCGACATCGTCAAGTACTACGCGGGGAAGCTGAGCGAGAGCGGCTTCAGCGTCACGCCGGAGCACCTCATCATGCCGGCCAACGCCTTCGTGGCGGACAGCCGCGAGCAGGCGCTGGAGATGGCGGGGCCGTACACGCTCTACTTCAACCAGACGCTGTTCAGCCACGGCAACATCACTGAGGCATCATTGCAGACGGAGCAGGGCTACCTGAACTCGGGCGCCTACGACTACGTGCAGCCGGAGAACCGGCCCTTCATGTCCGGCAACCGCGAGGTCTACCGGAACATGACGATGGAGAACCTCGCCGGCAACCGTGACCTCGCGTGGGGGCCCGCCGACGAGGTCCGCGACAAGCTGATCGCGGCGGCGGACGCCGTCGGCGCGAACACGCTGCTGGTCAGCTTCAACCGGGGCGCGATGCCCAACGAGATGTTCATGGAGCAGCTCCGCCGCTTCGGCAAAGATGTCCTGCCGGCGCTGCAGGCGCACCAGGTGACCGAGGTGCCGCTGGACTAGGGGCAGGGGTCAATGCTGGGCAAAAGAAGAAGCGGCTGCCGATACGGCAGCCGCTTCTATCTCAGATACGCTCGGGTCTAGCGCCGCCCGCCAATCTGGCTAAAGCAGTCGCTGCAGTAGACGGGGCGATCGCCACGGGGCAGGAACGGGACCATGGTGTCCTGGCCGCACTGCGCGCAGACCGCCGGGTACATCTGCCGGGGACCGCGGTCGTAGCCGCCGCTGGCGGCTCGCCGGGCTGAACGACAAGTCGGGCAACGCCGCGGCTCGTTCGTAAACCCCTTCATGGCAAAGTACTCTTGCTCGCCGGCTTCAAAGGTGAAGTCGGCGCCGCACTCTACGCAGGTGAGCGTCTTGTCCTCAAATGCCATCGGTAACCTCCTTTCTTCCAGGATAGGAACGGGACCGGTCACCGATGCATTGAGGGCCGTTTGTGACTTTGACACTTTGCATCATTGGATCGGACCACCACCCTTGCACCATACCACAACCAGGAAAGCTGCGCCAGTGGCTTTCTTGCTTTTCAACCCCTTGACCGTTACGGAAAGCTCAATTTCCGGCGGGCATCAGCATTCCGGCATCACCGCGCCGCGGCGTTGGCGAGCAGCTCCGCAAAGGCGTTGCGCCATCCCTGCGAGAGCGCGGGCAGATCCGCAGCCCTGCGGAAGCCCTCCACGTTGCCGCGGTCGAAGTAGCGCAGGTGCGAGACGGCGCGGACAGTGAACGCCTCCGGGTCCGACTTCACCCGCTCGACCGCGTCGCCCGCCTTGATGACGCCCTCGCGCACGACGCGCAGGTAGAAGCCGATGCGCCCGCTGGCGAGGAACTGCTTGGGGAACTCCAGCAGTCCCATCTTGTGCGCCAGCTTGTAACACGGCGTCCGCGGCTGCGACACCATCACGACAGCGCCGCCGATGGCGAACTCGTCACCAATGCGCACCTCGTCCTCAGACAGGCCCGCGATGGTGAGGTTCTCACCGAACTGGCCCGGCGGCCACTGGGGCTGGCCGAGCTCCTTAGACCAGTAGGCGTAGTGCTCCCAGGGGTAGACGTACGCGGCCTGGTCAGGCCCGCCGTGCGCGATGGGGTCGCCCTGCGCGTCGCCGTCGAAGTCGAGGGTGCGCAGCATGACGGGGCCGTCGACGGGGGTCTTGAAGATGGCGGTGGCAACCTCCACCCCGTCGATGGTCTCAATCCGCGGCAAGGACACGTTGACGGAGATGACCTGCATGGGGCGCTCCCAGAGTCGAGATGGCACAGGGCCGGCCGTCATCAATCATACACCGTGCGAGCATAGGAGTCCGGGTCGATGTAGGCCTCGATGACGGACGGGCCGTCCAGCGACATTCCCCAGTCGAGCGCCTCACCCAGCCCGGCTTCGTCATGGACGGTGCGGGTGGGGACGCCGAAATACTCCGGGGGCGTCGGCGGCGGCTCGCCGAGGAATGAGCCGCCCACGCCGTAGCTCTTGCCCTGCTGCTTCAGCTTGATGAGCGCGAGCCAGCCATCGTTGAGCACGACGATTGGCAGCGGCAGGTCCAGGCGGCGCATGACGGCCAGCTCGCCCGCGGTCATCTGGAAGCAGCCGTCGCCGACAACGCCGACGACGCGGCGGTCAGGGTGCGCCAGCTTCGCGGCGATGGCGCCCGGGATGCCGTAGCCCATGGACGACCAGCCGTTGGTGGAGACGCAGGTGTTGGGCAGGTCCGTGCGCCACTGCGTCGCGATCTGGTGCGTGTGCGCGCCCACGTCGTAGACAAGGATCCCATCGGCAGGGAGCTTCTCTCGGAGGTTGTCGAGCACGCGGTGGGCACTCATGGTTGCCGTCTCCGGGCGCAGGTCGGCGTCGAGCTGCGCGCGGTGCACGGCCCACTCCTCGACCGACCAGTCGTTGGCGGCGGGCGCAAGGCCGGCGATGCCGCGGAGGGCCTCGTCCATGTAGGTGGCCTCGTTGAAGCGCACGTCGACGCTGCCGTCGACGTCGGCGGCCTGATTGGCGACGTGCACCACGGGAATCGAGCCAGCCCACTCCTCGTAGTTGATCTCGATGGGGTCGTAGCCGACCGCGATGACGAGGTCCGCGCCGTTGATGAAGCGCTGCACGTTGGTGCGCCGCGCGCGGCCGAGAACGCCCGCCCAGTTGGGGTGGCTCTCAGGGAGCCAGCCCTTGCCGTGCATGGTGGAGATGAACGGGATGCCCTGCCGCTCGACGAAGGCCTGGAGCGCGTCGGCGGCGCGGGTGCGCGTGAAGCCGAGGCCCGTCATGACGACGGGGCGACGGCTCGCGGCGAGGGCGTCGGCAACTGCGGCAACGGCATTGCCGGCGGCTACGGCTGCGGATGCGTCCGCGGCGGCTGTCTCGACGGTGGCCCCGTTTGGCACGGCGGCTGCGTCCGCGGGGGCCTCGGCGGCGCCTACGTCCTCGGGCAGGTCAAGGTGAACGGGGCCCGGCGGCTCCGCCGTCGCGATGGCCAGCGCCTCCGTGACCCGCGCGGCGACGTCTGTGTGGCGCAGGGGGAGTGAGGCTTTCGTGATGGGCGCGAAGAGTGCGTGGTGGTCGATGCGCATCTGGATACGGCGCTCGAGCCACGGCGTGGGCACGTTGCACGTGATGGCGACGAGGGGAGCGCAGTCGAGCCAGGCGCAGCCGACGCCCGTCGACATGTTGGTCGCGCCGGGGCCCAGCGTCGAGAGGCAGACGCCCGGCGTGCCGGTGAGGCTGCCGACGGCGCTGGCCATGAAGCCGGCAGAGGTCTCGCTGGCGGTGAGCACGTACCTGACGGACGTGCGCTCCAGGGCGTCGATGAGCGGCAGGACGGGCCCGCTGGGCACGCCAAATACCCACTTGACCCCCGCCGCCTCCAGCGTTTGGGCAATGAGGTCAACGTTCTTCATCGCCGGGGCTACTCCCCGTTGCCGAGGCCGCAGTCCTTGAGGAAGCGGTGCACGAGGAAGTTGAAGACGTCCGGCAGCTCGAAGTACATGGAGTGCCCGCACTGCGGGACCTTGATGAGCGAGGCGTTGGGGAAGAGCGCGCAGGCCATCTCCAGCACGTCCGGAGGCTGCAGCACGTCGTCCTCACCGCCGATGAAGCGCGTGGGCATCGTGACGCGGGCGAGGTCGTCCTCGGTAATATCGGCGACGCTGGGGCCGGAGATCTGGGACATGGTGGCGCCGAGGAGACGCGCCTGCGTTGACGGGTTGAAGCCGCTGATCTTGAGGTAGAGCTCCGTCGAGACAGGGTCGCGCTCCCGGAAGCTGGGGGAGAGCACGCGCTCGGCCTGCGCCATCGCGTCGGTGGCCTTGCGGACCTCCTCCTGCCGCGCGGCGAGGGCGCCGGTCGACTCGAAGAAGCCGGTGGTCGCGGCCATCACCAGCGCCTGCACGCGCTCGGGGCGCTTGACGGCGAAGCCGAGGCATGTGCGCCCGCCCATGGACTGCGCGACGAGCGAGGCCTTCTCGATCTCCAGGTGGTCCAGCAGCGCCTCAAGGTCGTCCACGAAGGCTGCGCGGCCGGGGCCGCCCTCGACGTCGCGGGATATGCCGAAGCCGCGGTGGTCGAAGTTGATCACGCGGTACCACTGCGAGAAGTACTTAACCTGTTTCCACCAGATGGCGTGATTCCCACCAACTCCGTGGGCAAGGACGACGGCAGGGCCCGTTCCTGTGGACTCATAGAAGAGGTCTATTCCGTTGATCTTCGCGAAAGGCATGGTGGCCTCCTTCGACCCCGTTTGGGGCGATTGAACATCAGCCGCAAGGGGGTGTCAAGGAGAGCAGGGTTATTGAGGGAGGCGGGAAGACGGCTACGGCGATGAATCCGCGGCGGGCCTGCCCGTCGTGAGGAGGTATGCAGTGTAGAGGAGACCAAGGAGGGGGACGACGGCCAGTATGGCCGGAATTTCCCAGTCGCCCTTCGTTGATCCCGTTGCAATAGACAGCGCATAGTAGCCGTCGGCCAGCGCAGTCGCCAGCAGCAACGTAGCGGCGGCGGCGAGGGCGGGCTTGCCAAGCGACGGCATGAACACGACCGCCAACAGGCCGACAGCGCTCAGTGGGTGCAGGAGAGTCAGGAGCAATCGGGCAAATGTGTCATCGCCGTCGGCAAAGGAGCCGACCAGGGCCAGAAACGCCGCAAACAGGCCGTAGAGAACGGCGACGACCTGCATGGGGACAAGGAGCTTCTTCATGGGGTGAGGATAGGCCCGCCGCGGCGCGAGGGTCAAGCTGCGGGGGCAACCACGAGGATTGCCCCTACAATGGGTCCCGGGCCCCGCTACGGGTCAAAGCGGTAGACCACGGGCATGTCCGTGGCTTCCGTGACCGCTCCGCCCGGATGCCGCCGCACCACCAGACGGCCCGTCCCGCAATCGCCGAACCCGTCGCAGGAGATCTCGCCGATGATGCCCCGGAAGCCGCTCACGCCCGTCAGCGCCTCCCGCAACGCGGCCCGGTCAATGTAGAGGTCGCCTTCAATGGTGACCGCGACGTTGTCAATGGCCCGCAGCAGCATCGTCGTGGCGTCGTAGGCGTGGGAGATAAAGACGTAGGTGGCGGCCTCGCCGTGCCTGGCCTGGTACGCGGCCTTGAGCTGCGCGCCGCTGACACCGGTGGCCTCGTTCACGTTGTCGTCGAAGTCCAGGTCGGGGCTGGAGAAGTAGACGCCCGCGGCCTCCGGCAGGGAGAGCAGCTGGGTGGTCAGCAGCGCCTCGCCGCCGATGACGGTCACGCCCTGCAGGCCGGGGACGTCCGCCAACTGCGTAAGGACCGTCGCGCCATCCTCCCCGTGGACGGGCAGGAAGAGGCCGTCCGGCCCAGCCTCAGCCAGCTCCGTCAGCGCGCCCGTCATGTCGGGGGCCCCTCGGGTGATCTTCATAACGACCGTCGCGCCGCCGCTCTCGGCAAAGGCCGCGGCGAAGGCTTCGGCCAGGCCGCGGGTGTAGGGGTCGCCGTCGTGCAGGACGCCGACGTTGCGGAGTCCCAGCTCCTCCCAGGCGAACCGGGCCACGGCCAAGCCCTGGTACAGATCGTTGCTGGCGGTGCGGTAGTAGCCCGGCATGTTGCTGTCGGAGGCGTTGCCCTGCAGGTCCGACGTCAGCGACGGCGCGGTGTTGGACGGCGACAGCATGACGAGGTTGCCCCGGCTGATGACCGGCAGCGCGGCGACTGCGGCGAACGAGCACGAGGTGCCGATGACGCCCACCACCTTGGGGTCGGCGGCGACGGACTCTGCGGCGTGGATGGCGGCGTCGGTCTCGCACGCCGAGTCCAACCCCTCGCCCATCGCGACCGCATGGCCGCGGATGGGGCCGTAGTCGGCGATGGCCATCTCGACGGTGCGCTCCACGTGGGCGCCGGAGCCGAGGGTGACGGCGGTGATGGTGCGGATGTGGATATCGTCGCCGGCCTCCACCTTCACCGCGCCCAGGAGGCCCTCGTCGAAGGGGCTGCCCCCGCAGGCCGCGCTCAGCGCCAGCAGCGCGGCGGCCAGCGCGAGGGCCAGGGTCCGGCGGAGGTGACGCTTCATCGGGAGTGCGGTCTGCATGCTGTCCGTCCTTCTTTCCTCAGTATAGCGCGCCATTGGGGGCCGCCGGCGGTCTGGTTCGCCCTACATCGCCTCCAGCAGCGCACCGGCAGCGGCGGCGAGGACCACCACGAGCCACGGGGGCGTCTTCCAGAAGGCCAGCAACACGAACGCGGCAGCCCCAAGCGCAAAGTCCTCGGGCGCATCAATGGCGCTGGTCCAGACGGGGTCGTACAGGGCCGCCAGGAGGATGCCCACAACTGCGGCGTTGACGCCCATAAGGCCTCGCCGCACCGGCGTGAAGCCGCGCAGCCGCTCCCAGAAGGGCAGCACACCCCAGACCAGCAGGAACGACGGCAGGAAGATGGCGGCCAATGCCAGCAACCCGCCCAGCCACCAGGGGTCGAGGACGCCCATGACCGTCCCCAAGTACGCAGAGAAGGTGAACAGCGGCCCCGGCACAGCCTGCGCGGCGCCATAGCCCGCGAGGAACTCATCCTTGGTGACCAAGCCGGAAGGGACAACCTCCGCCTCCAACAGCGGCAGCACCACATGCCCGCCGCCGAACACCAGCGAGCCCGAGCGGTAGAAGCTGTCGGCAACGGCAAGCGGCTGGTTGTCGACAGCCCGTGCGACGAAAGGAAGCGCCACGAGCGCGACGATGAACAACGCCAGCAACAGCGCCCCGATCCCGGCGCCGGTGCGCCGTCCTGCGTCGCCGGCAGACTGCAATTCGGCGGGCCGCAGCAGGATGAGGCCGAGCGCGGCTCCGCCCGCGATGACGAGCACCTGCACGGCAACGCCGCCGGTCAGCAGCAGCGCAGCCGCCGCAACCACGGCGATGGTGATGCGCGTCCGGTCCGGCGTCAGGGTCCGGCCCATGCCCCACAGCGCGAAGGCCACGACGGCCACCGCAGCGATCTTGAGGCCGTCGAGCCAGCCGCCGGCGTCGCCGCCGAACTCGTGCACACCGTAGGCGAAGGCCGCCAGGGCCGCGGCGGACGGCAGCGTGAACCCCAGCCACGCGAGGAATCCGCCAAGATACCCCGCGCGCCCCGTCCCGATCGCGATGCCGAGCTGGCTGCTGGCCGGGCCGGGGAGGAACTGGCAGAGCGCGACGAGCTCGGCAAAGCGCTCCTCTGAGAGCCACTTTCGACGCTCAACGTACTCGTCATGGAAGTAGCCGATGTGCGCCACCGGCCCGCCAAAAGACGTGAGCCCAAGGCGCAGCGCGACAAGCAGGACTTCGAGCAATCGGGAGATTCCCATTACGGGCCTATTGTCGCTGACGGAATGAGCGGTGTCAGCAGTGAGTGGTGGGGTATAATAGCGCGTTGCGGTGGTGGGGAGGCGAAGGGAGACGCATGGGAAGCAGACTGACCGGCGAAGGGCCGGCGAAGGTGTACGCGGCGGCGGAAAAGTGGGTGGACGCCGCCCTGCGCACCGACGACTCGCTGTTCACGCCAGGAAAGCCGGTGTGGACACTGGACGTGCTGGGGGAGGTGCGGGAGAACTTCTTAGATCGACCGAATGAAGGTAGTGGGAGCTTCATGAATAGGCTGCAGGCGCAGCTTGACGGCTGCTCGCCTAAGGCTTATCAGCTTGTGGGTGAAGTGATGTACGTCCATTTCCTCATCACCGACAAGGGCATGAACCGAAACACCAAGGTGAACTACATTAACCAAGTGCTTGGCTGGGCTTCTCCTCCCTTCACCATGCCCCAAGAGGCTGCTGATGGATTCGGCATCGGCCTTATGGGTACTGGACAGAGCTTTCACAATCACCGCCCGTACCACATCGGCTTCATTCTGGAATTTGTAGAACACTGGAAGCAACAGCCAGCAAATGAGCAGCAATCGTTGCTGGATAACCCGTGGGCGTTTAAGGACTTCCTTTGGCAGACACCGCTCACCAGCGAATTGCTGAAGAATGACAAGAACAAGCCCACATTACAGAGACTAGCACTGTTGCATCTCATATTCCCGGACACATTCGAGGCAATCGTATCTACAGCGCACAGGCAGAAGATATTCTCTGCGTTCGCCGGACTGGCTGACGAACCCGACCAGGACATCGACCGGCGGTTACAGCAGCTTCGCCGACACTTTGAGGCTAAGTATGGATCGCCCAATCACCTTTTTTATCGCGAGGCGATTAAGAGCCAGTGGGACGGGACCGAACCACATAACCCCGACCCTAGCCCTTGGGACGTAATTGTCAAGCGGGCAAAGGCATACGTAACCACTGGCAATTTAGAGAAGGATGAGATCAATTACAAATTAGATATCGCGCGGAAACTAGCGGAAGCACGGGAGGCAGTCCTCACCGATGGGGGTGACTGGGCAGGGCTAGTTAAAAGAGGAATTGTTGGCAACCTTGTCTTCAATATCCAACTATCCAGGTTCCGCACTTGGGTTGACAGCTTACCGCAGCAAGCCCTCAATGCGCTGAAGACACTCTGGCGGCAAGATGATTCGCCCATTGAGGAACGCATTCGTAAATTCAGTGCTTTACTTCCCAAAGCAAATGTACCTGACGCCGAACATCCCATTGGCATCACTGGCTCTGGCACCCGTGCAAACGTGATCTCAGTCCTTCTTATGGCGTTAGGCGCAGAAGACCACCCGCCCTTCCGCATGGGCGTCTTTGACAAAGCCTATGAATTGACGGGGTTCGCGAAGCCTGGAACTTCCAGCGATGAGGTCGAACTATACACCCATGCCATGAAGTTCCTGAACAAGTTTATTGAAGAAGCTGGTGAGCGCGGTCTCCCGATACACAACCTCCTTGAAGCACAGTCGATTCTTTGGATGATTGGAGATTGGGAAGAAGATGAAGACAACGGCAAAGGTGGTGGGCTTGAGAATAGCCCCACCCTCGCAAGTCTCGCCACTGATCTCTACTTACACCCTGACTTCCTGAGGGACATCGTGCTGCTCCTAGAAGAGAAGAAACAGATCATCTTCCAGGGCCCGCCAGGGACAGGAAAGACCTTTCTTGCGCGTGAGCTTGCCAAGCATCTGGCTGACGGTGATGACGGGCGGGTGACGCTAGTGCAATTTCACCCGTCGTATGCGTATGAGGACTTCGTGCAGGGTTTCCGTCCCGACCCCGACGGCAGGGGTGGGTTCGCGCTGCGGGATGGGCCGCTGCTGCGGGCGGCTCGCGCTGCCCAACAGGACTTGGACGCAGCTAGAGCAGCAGGGCAGGACCCCGATAGCGCCAGCCGCCACTACCTCATCATTGATGAGATCAACCGAGGTAACCTCGGCAAGGTGTTCGGGGAACTGTACTTCCTGTTGGAGTACAGAGACGAGGCCATGCGGCTCCAATACGCCGACACCGACTTCTCTCTGCCGCCCAACCTCTACATCATCGGCACCATGAACACTGCCGACCGTTCAATCGCGCTGGTGGATCTGGCGCTCCGGCGGCGGTTCTACTTCATGGACTTTCACCCGGATGAGGAGCCCATCAAGGGTGTCCTGCGCCGCTGGCTAGCGGCGAACGCGCCGGAGATGGAGTGGGCAGCGGACGTGGTCAACGCGGCGAACGAGAAGCTGAAGGACGACCGCCACGCGGCCATCGGGCCAAGCTACTTCATGCGGCCTGGCCTGGACGACGCGGCTGTGGAACGCATCTGGAAGCACAGCGTCCTGCCGTATCTGACCGAACGCCTCTATGAGAACGCCGAACGGCTCGCCGAGTTTGACCTGAACAAGCTGCGGGCTGAGGTCGAGATCAGCAACGGCAACGCAGGCGGGAGCGGCCCGGCGGAAGCTGAGGAAGGCCCTGGTGATGCAGATGATGACGGTGGCGAGTCCAGTGCGTGAGCTTAACCTGACCGAGTACAAGCCAAGCGAGGCAACGCCACTGACCGCGCCAGAGCTTGCATCGCTCTTGTCGGCCCGCAAGCAGCTCGGTGTGTCTGTAGAGCCTGCGCAGAATCATCTGGGTGCGTATGTCGTCACGCCCGCCTCCACCGTCGGCGCCGTCGAAATCGACGGCCTCTCCGTCGTCATCAAGCCCAAGATCACCATGCAACAGGTGCTGTCTCTCGCCCTCTATGCCATGGATGCGGACAGTCGCTTTCATCTGCACCCCTTTGACTTTGCGGAGGAGGACGCGCTGCCGGACCTGCTGGCGCATGCGCTGGCACAGGCGGCGCAGCGGGCCTTCGCGCAGGGACTGCTGCACGGCTACCGGGCGGAAGAGGAATCGCTGTACGGCGTGCGGGGCCGCATCCGGTTTGACGACCAAGTGCGCCGCCGGTTCGGCCGCGCCCTGCCGATAGAGGCACGGTACGACGACTTCACAGATGACATCCTGGAGAACCGGCTGGTGAAGGCGGCGGCGGGCCAGCTGGCTATGATGCGGCTGCGCTCCCCGGCAGCGCGGCGAGGACTGGGATGGATTGCCGGAACGCTCGCCAATGTCTCGCCCGTGGAGTATCCGCTCAACAACGTGCCGGAGGTGCGGTTCGACCGGCTGAACGAGCACTACCGGCAGGTGGTGACGCTGGCACGGCTGGTGCTGCGGCACACCGCCTACCAGTCGAGCCGGGGCGCGGTTCGGGCTATTGGCTTCTTGTTTGACATGAACGATGTCTTTCAGCGATTCGTGACGCGCGCGCTGAGAGGGAAGCTCCAGTTGTCCGAGCGTGCCTTCCCATCCGATAAGAAACTGCCCCAAAAGGTGACGCTGGACACGAGTGGACAACTGAACCTCTTGCCAGATCTGTCATGGTGGCAGGACGGTAAGTGCGTCTTTGTCGGAGACGCCAAGTACAAGCGCATCCTTGACGAGCGCGTTCCTAACGCTGATCTCTATCAACTTCTGGCCTACGCTACTGCCCTGAATCTTCCAAACGGGTTGCTCATCTATGCGGAGAGTGAAGCAAATGTTGCCTCTCATACCGTCCGCTACGCCAACAAACAACTGGAGGTCACAGCGCTAGATCTCAATGGCAACCTAGACGATGTTCTAGAGCGAGTTGGGTATCTTGCTAACAGGGTATGCACACTTTCCATTTCAGGAAGCGTATCAGTCAGCATGTGAATTGACGCCCACCGCGCCCTATGCTTCCATTGCCGCAGCAAGGCCCGCCGCCTTGTGGAATATCCTGGGATGGGGGGAACCCATATGGAAATGCTTCGGAAACCTGTTGCGGTCTACCTCGCTCTCTCAGCCCTCGCTGTGCTGGTCCACTTCTGGTTCAGCCCGTTCTACCCGGAGTCGTGGGACGTGGGCGTGATCTGGGAGGTGGTGGACGTGTTCATGGCCGTGGGCATCGTGGTCACGCTGGCGTACACGTTCTCGTACAAGAGCAGCGTGGGCTCGGACGACAGCTCGCTCGCCCACATTTGCGCGTACACCGCCTTCTACGCCTCCGTGGTGCTGGCCGTCCTCTTCTTCTGGAACTGGTTCGATGATCTGACCGTGGCATCGGGAGAACAGAGCGTAACCAACTACAACTACTGGGTAATCATCAACACGATGTACATCGTGCTCATGGGCACGGTCGGCTGGCACCTGTGGCGGAAGTAGGCGGGGAGCTTTAAGGCCCCACGGCGGAGTTGCCATGACCAACGGCCTGCCTCTGCTCAACAAGCTGCTCTACACCTCCGACATGATCGGCGGGCAGGCGGTGGCGCAGACGCGCAACCTGTGGCTGCTGTTCTTCCTCGCGCCGCCGCGGGGCGAGGGCGATGCCGCCGTCACAGGCCTGTCGCTTGGCCCGATCGACATCGACGCGCGCGTACTGGTCGGGGCGGTGCTGACGGCGGGCCGGCTCATCGAGGCGTTCGACGACCCCATCATCGGCTGGTGGAGCGACCGCACCAGGAGCCGTTGGGGCCGGCGCCTGCCCTTCGTGGTGTTCTCGACGCCGTTCTGGGCCATCTTCTTCATGCTGCTCTGGTTCTCGCCCGTGGAGGGCGCGAGCTTCGTCAACGCCCTCTGGGTCTTCGTCATTTTGGAGCTGTTCTTCCTCAGCAACACCATGTCCATTGGCCCGTACGAGTCGCTGCTGCCGGAGGTGGCGAGGAGCCACCGGGACCGGATGAGCATCGTTGCGATGCAGTTCTACTTCGGCGTGCTGGGCGCGGTGCTGGGGCTGGTGCTGAGCGGCGTTGTGCAGGACACGTGGGGGTTCCAGGTCATGGGCGTATTGGTGGGCGCGCTGGGGCTTGGCTTTCGCTTCCTCGGCGTCGGCGGCGTCTGGCGGCACGCTCCGCGCGACACGCCGCCCGCGCAGATGCCGCTCAAGGGCGCCTTCCTCGCGACGCTGGCCAACAAGCAGTTCCTGTACTTCCTGCCCACCTTCGTGCTGTACCAGCTCTCGACGACGATGACGCTGGGGTGGATGCCATTCTTCGTCTCGGCCATCCTCGGCGCGGAGAATGAGGGCACGATGACGTCGGCGCTGACGGGCACGGCGCTGGTGGGGATGATGGTGGCGGTGTTCGCCATGTGGAAGCTGAGCCATACGAAGGGCAAGCAGTGGGTCTACTCGTTATGCCTGCTGGGCACCGCCGTCATCCTGCCCTTCATGTTCTTCGTGGGGTTCGTGCCGGGGGTGCCGATACTGGCGCAGGGGATCGTCGTCGCCTTCCTCGTCGGGCTGCCGATGGGCGGCGTGAACCTCATGCCGCGGGCCATCACCGCCGACATCACCGACTACGACGAGATCCGCACCGGCATGCGCCGGGAGGCGATGTTCTTCACGACGCAGAACCTCTTCGAGAAGGTGGGTTCGTCGTTCTCCGCGCTGTTGCTCGCGCTCATCCTGCTGCTGGGCGAGACGGCGGACGACCCGCTGGGCATCCGCCTGCTGGGGCCGGTGGCGGGCGCCATCGCGTTCATCGGCTACTGGGTGTTCCGGGGATACCGGCTGCCGAGCACCGTCACGCCGGAGAGCGTGCGGGAGGCGGGGTTGTAGGGGTTAACGTCTCAACAATTCTTGTTCCTGTCGGAGTCCCAAGCCTTGTACATAGCAACAAGCTCCCCTAGCTCTTCATTTACGACATTATGCATCTCCGACAAGAAGGCCCTTGGTACTAGGATCCAACCATAACCGTTGGCCAGTTTTTCCATACGCAAGACTTGTCTCTGCTTCTCGGAGGCCATCTCAAAACGCCCATTGTTGTGAGCGATGACATTTCGCACGTTTCTGAGCACCTCCAATCTCTTCAAGTTTTCCTCATTTCGTGAGAGTTCCATCCCAAGGACATCTCTGTAATGTGCAATCGCCTTTGTCAAGAAGTCGCTGTTGCCTCCCCTGGTGTTGAGGCCCACAGTTAGTCCCTTTTCACGCCCAATGAGTTCAGCGATCTCCTTGACCGATGTTTCATATACAGCGAATAGCCCAACAATGAATGGGCTACGATAAACACGAGGTAGGAAGGACTCGGTAAAGTAGCCGTATTCGAAGTTGAGCATATCCGACTCATATTCATAATCCGAGTCAGAAGTAAGACTTCGAAGTCCATCGTCGCGTTTCTTCATTGCCTCCTCCGTGGCGTGTGAAATATGTTCTTCAATTAATGTGATATGCTCTTTGAGAGTTGTAATCTCCAATGCAATTTCTACGAGTCGAAAGTCAATTGTGAGTTCTTGGCTCATCCGCAGTTTCCTTCTTTTCGAGACCTGCAGGACACCTTTTACTCGCCGGTCATTAGCCAAAGCAAGGCCTCAAGCCTGAGCTGCCAAATCAACTCCCATTAGAAAAAGGGAGGGGCACAAGGCCCCTCCTAATAGAGTGTGCTTCGTTAGCTATCTGCCCCCGAGGCTGCCTGCTGCCAATGGGTGACGCTAAAGAGCGTGCAGGAGGCGGGCTGTAAGGGTGTTCATTCTTCAAAGTCTCAAGGACTTAACGTTCTGCTCTGCGCTTTCACTCAGCATGTTGATCGAGTAATACAGGGCCGTAGCTGCCTCTTGTCCAATGTTATCTTCAATATTCAAACGACGGCTGGTTTTGGTGAATAGACCTCTCAAGAGGAGTTCGTTCTTCTCGTACAAATCGGCGTTTAGCCTATTGGCCGACCGTGCAATACACTGGCCAAGTAGCTTTTCGTCATCCGTGAGATTGGATGGGTCACTGATCAACTTGGGCGCCCACTTCTCGAAGAATTCCATCCTCCTAACGTTTCCCATTGCCTTTGCCCTTTCGTCAGTCCGGCCATTGGCATCCAACCCGGTTGATTGAGAAATAGTTCGATTGTATTCGCCCATGGTCTCCCATACCGAGAGTTTGTGCCTAGCTTTCAAGTATTGGACGGTAAAGGCACTTTGCTGTATGACTTGCTCATCTTTCTTGAATCGCTTCTGCCATGCGAGCCCATACAGTTCCAAACGCAGCGCCGTCAGTTCATGGTGAAGTGACTCTTGGGGGATACTTTCCATTTGGGGGTTTTTGTCTATCAATTGCTTCTTGATGACATCCAAGAGAACTGTAGGTTTTGCTACAATTTGTCCTATTTCGACGCCATCGAAGACGATCTCGTCGTAGAAACGCCCGCAATGCTGTGCGATCCCTCCCTGAATCTCCATTCCCACTCCTCAGCGTATTGAGCAGAATGCACCCCTCCAACACGAGGCACATTCCGCTCAACTAGTCAGTCACCCCCCTACTCGAAGAACGGCACGAACGCCACCGGCTCCCCGCCGTCTACGTTTCGGACTACCTTGGTGGCTTCCTGCCAGTCGACGGTCTCGTTGAGGATCATGCCGACGGGGCGGACGCGGACGAGCTTGGTGTCGTCGACGCTCGCGGGAATGGAGCCGTCCTCCTGCAGCGCGCGGGCGCCGGCCAGCAGTTGCTTGCGCACCTGGATGATCATGCGGTCGCTGGTGCCGAGGTGCTCACGGCGGCGGTCGTAGATGGCCCCCATGGTCTCGGTCATCGCGCGGTCCTGAAGGTTCACGAGGAAGGGGACGCCGGACATCATGTACTTACTCTGTACGTCGTAGTCGATGCAGTAGTCGTTGGCCTTTCGCGCATAGGACATGTAGCGGGTGCGCGGGTCGGGCGTTTCAGGGAGGTAGCCGCCGGCGGACTTGAACGGGTCCAGCAGGAACGCCTCAAGATCAGAGGACGCCCCCGTGTCCGCCCTGCCGCTCATCATGAACAGCATGTGGTAGTCGTCGTCGATGGGCACCCATGCGCGGAGGTTCACCGTCGCGTCGATGGTGATCATGCTGAAGAAGGGGTAGAGGTACTGGTTGACGCGGTGGTGGATGTCGCCCTGGTCGTTTATGTGACGGAGGGCGGTGTAGTAGACGCCGTAAGGCGTGGGCACCACGTCGAGCGCGGGCGCGCGGTCGTTAGTCCAGACGCCGCGGAGCTGGCCCGGCGCGGCGGGGGCGTCCTCGTAGAGACGGCCGTGGATGAAGTAGACGTGGGAGGAGTCGAGGTCGCCCTCCAACCCCTGCATCCAGTTGCACTCCTCCGTCATTACGTGGGGCTCGTACGACTGATCGTAGGGAAGTGTCGTAACCTCAAACGGCGGGAAGGGTGGAGGCGTCTCGCGGGGCCCCATGTAGGTCCACAGGGCCTTGTTCACTTCCACGACGGGGTACGTGATGGCGCGGACCTTGTCCTTGAAGTTGGACTTGGTCGGCTCGTTGGGCATTTCGAGGCAGGCGCCGGTGACGTCGAACTTCCAGCCATGGTAGTTGCAGGCGAGGCCGGCGTTCTCGTTGCGGCCGAAGAAGAGCGACGCGCCGCGGTGCGGGCAGTTCTCGGCGATGAGGCCGACATCGCCGTTGGAGTCGCGGAAGGCGACGAGGTCCTCGCCGAGCAGGCGGACGCGCTTCATGGGGCCGTCACGCTCCGGCAGGTCGCGGGACGGCAGGAACGGGATCCAGAACTCGCGGATGAAAGAGCCCATCGGCGTTCCGGGCCCGACTCGCGTCAGCATCTCATTGTCGTAGGTCGTCAGCATGCGTTTCCCCCTGATATGAATTATCCGGTTTCCCGATGCCGTAGGGTATGCAAACAGCCTTGGCGTCGTCAAGCGGAGACTCGGCGGAATTCGGCGCACGTACACGACCGGCCGTGCGACGACTGGGCACATCGACCCGCGGCGCCGGGAATCAGGACGCGATCATGCCTTGCTGCGGCTGCGTCCAGGCCACCCTGGGCAGGTGCGTCATGAACTTGGACCGCGGCAGGTCCAAGTGCCCCACCGGCACGTCGATGACGACCGGCGCATTGAGCGCCAGGGCTTCGGGCAGCAGCGTGGCGAGGTCCGAGGGGTCTTCCGTGCGCAGTCCCACCACACCGAAGGACTCGGCGAACTTGACCAGGTCCGGGTTGTGCAGATCCGTGCCATACGAGCCGCCAAAGAAGTCCTCGAGGTCGCGTGCGACGTTGCCGTAGGCGTCGTCCCTGAACACGACGGTGACGGTGTTGATGCCGTACTTGACCGCCGTCGAGAGTTCGGAGGCGTTGAACATGAAGCCGCCGTCGCCGGTGAAGCAGACCACGGGCGTGCCAGGCTTGCCGACCTTGGCGCCGAGAGCGGTGGGAAATGCGTGACCGAGGTTGAACGAGAAGCCGGAGTCTATGTACGTGCCGGGCAGGTTCACCTGGTAGTGGGTGCGGGAGTAGTAGCCAAACTGCGTGACGTCCCAGACCGTTATGGTCTCCTCAGGGATGCTCTGCTTGATGGTCTCGAGGACGGCGTACTGCGGCTCCTGCTGCCTGATGTCGTAGTAGGCAATGAGGCGACGGGCCGCCTCGACAGCCTCTGCTGGTGATGGGCGGTTGTCTGCGCCCGCCTCCCTGAGGAAGGGGAGCAACGCCTCAAGCGTCGCCTTGACGTCGCCGTGCAGGGGCAGGGTGTTGGCCTGTATTCTCGTGAGGTCCCTGTCGTCGATGTTTATGTTAATCAGCGTGCATGCCTCTCCCGCGGGATTGCCGATCGAAAAGCGCGCTCCGACGCCGATCATGACATCGGCCGACTGCATGACGTCGAGGAGCTGGTTCAACTCGAGCGTTTCCGCCGCCGGGCTGAGGCAGGACCCGTAGGTCAGGGGATGGTTGTCGGGGATCGCCCCCTTGCCGCCGCTCGACGTGATGACGGGGATGTTGGTCGTTTCCACAAGTTCCCGGAGAACACCCTCCGCGCCCGACTGCATGACGCCGCCGCCGGCGTATATGAGGGGGAGCCTGGAATTGGCGATCACGTCCGCCGCACGGCGAAGGTCGTCCGGGCTGGGCACGATGCGCGAGACGGGGGCAGAGTCACGCAACTGCACTTCCTCGCGCTCGACGGCCACTTCCGGCGGCATCTCAAGGTAGACGGGGCGAGGGCGTCCTGTGCGCATCTGCCGGAAGGCCTCGGAGACTGCGGCCGGGATTTCACGGGGACGCATGGCCTGCCGCCGCCACTTGGTCACGGGAGCGAGGGTTTCCATCTGGTTGAACACCTCATGGATGGCGCCCAGGTCCTTGCCCATCTGCGGCCGCGAGATCTGCCCGGCAATGAGCAACACCGGCGTTGAGCGCGCGAAGGCGGTCGCCATTCCGGAAGCGGCGTTGTAGACGCCCGCGCCGGGGACGACCAACGCCACGCCGGGCTTACCCGAAGCCCGGGCGTAGCCGTAGGCCATGTTTGTCGCGCCGCCCTCATGCCGCGTGGTGATGTGCTCGATTGCCGCATCGTCGCGCATGGCGACGACGCTGCCGGACATGTGAATGCCGGGTATCCCGAAGACTACCTCGACTCCCTCTCGAATCAAGGACTGGGTCAAGGCTTCGCCGCCACTCATATTGGCCATTAGTCTGGTCCCTTCACTCAGCGACTGGGCAGCATGCCGGTGCGGGAGCTTGCTGCTGCCCATCAATGAGTCGAAGCTGGGCCGGCCCTGTGGTATCGCGAGTATATCACTATGGTGTGGCAGAAATGCCCGTGTGCAAGGTGGGAAACACCAATGTCTGCTGGCCGCCAAGTATGGTGCGATAGTACCAACACCGGGTACTAAGCGTGGCGAATCCATCGACGAACGTACGTTGCGGCGTTACGCGCCATGCCCGGACGCCGAGGCAGTCCCATCCGGGTCCAGCCCTGCACGCACCGCCGGCATCACATCCGAAATGAAGAGTTCCAGTGACCGCTCAGAACGCTCAGGCGGCAGGTCCCCAAATGAGAACACGAGTATGCAGTAGTTGATTCCCGAGACCTCTATGGACTCAATCAACCGCTCGGCCACTGTCTCCGGCGACCCGGCGATGACCACGCGCGTACTTCGGTCGGGCTGCGGCGCGGCCGTGAGCGAGGCGCTGTGCTTCCGGGAGAGGTGGCTGATGTGCGCGGCCCACTCGGCCATTGCCGGGCCGGCGATGGCCTCCGCCTCGGCGTCGGTCTCGGCGACGAAGATGTGCTGGTTGCGGCCGAGCCGCGGCGCGGCGACGTGTGCGTTGTGACGGCCCTCGTCGTCCTGGTGCTCCAACCAGGTCTCGCGGTACTGCTCCAGCATGGGTCGGACGTTCTCAGGCGCGCCGGGGATGGCGGTGTTGTACCCGTGCCGCGCGACGAAGTCGATGATGTCCGGGCTGCTGCTGGGGAACCAGAGAGGCGGGTACGGCTTCTGGTACGGCGCCGTGTGCAGCTCGACGTCGTGGTAGTTGAAGTAGTTGCCCTCGTGCTCCAGCGTGTCCTTCCCGCAGGCGTTGAAGAAAATGTCGAGCGTCTCACGGTAGCGGCCCCGCGATTCCTCCACGTCGTCGATGCCGTAGACCGAGGACTCGAGGAGCGAGATGCCGCGGCCGACGCCGAGCTCCACGCGCCCGCGGCTCATCTGGTCCAGCATGCAGACCTCGTTGTAGAAGCGGTACGGGTCGTACCAGGGCAGGCAAAAGGTGAGCGCACCCACATGCAGGTTTTGCGTGCGCTGGATGGCGGCGGCGAGCAGGATGGACGGCGAGATGTTGAGGGAGAGGGGCGTCGCCTGGTGCTGCGCCGTGTGCCAGGCGTAGAAGCCCGCGCGGTCGGCCATCTCCACCAGACGCATCTTGTGCTCGACGATGTCAGCGACGGGGCGGCCGGAGTTCTCGATCCAGTCGAACATCGCGAACTCGAACGGCGCTTCAGGGAACGTTGTGACTGCCATGGCGTAGAGCTCCTTCGATGGGGTCTCGGTTTCGGGCTGTTGCCGGAGGGCAATCCGAATCCGCGCCAGTATACACCACGCCGTCGCGGCCCTTGCCGCCCCGAAGCCGTGCGGATATGATGCGGCAAACCCGCGACCCGACCCTGAACAAGGGGGCGTTATGAGATTCGGTTCCTTCGTGGAGTTCTCCATGGCGGAAGGGGGCGACCCGGCGGAGGCCTACGCCAAGGCGTTCTCACACGTGGACATGGCGGAGGACCTCGGCCTCGACACCATCTGCCTTGCGGAGTTCCATTTCACGCCAAACCGGGTCATCTCGTCGCCGCTCATGGTGGGGGCGGCAATCGCGGGGCGCACCAAGCGCATCACGATCGGCACGTCGGTCCTCGTGCTGCCGCTGTCGAACCCTCTGCGCGTCGCCGAGGAAGGGGCCACGCTGGACCACGTCAGCGGCGGGCGCTTCGAGTTCGGCGTCGGGCGCAGCGGGTTTCAGGCGGCGTACCAGGGATACGGTATCCCCTACTCGGAGAGCCGCGACCGCTTTCGTGAAGCTCTCGACGTCATCACGATGGCGTGGACAAACGAGCGGTTCAGCTACAGCGGTGAGTACTACAGCTACGAGAACGTCTGCGTGGTGCCAAAGCCGGTGCAGTCGCCGCACCCACCCATCCGGATCGCCGCGACGACGAATGAGACGTTCCCCGTCAACGGACAAATGGGCTACCCCCTCCTCGTCGGTCTGAGGACGGTGCCGCTGGAGGGGGTGACCGAGCAGGTCGCAAGCTACAAGAAAGCGTACAAGGAGGCCGGCCACGAGGCGCCGATGGACGTTTCGCTGCGCATCCCCGTGTACATCGCCGAGGACCGGGAAGCCGCCCTGACCGAGCCGGAGGAGAGCTTTATGCGGCAGTTTCGCAGGCTGCAGCGGCGGCTGGTGGAGGACGAACAGGCCGGCGCGGGAACCGCCGCGGAGATGCGGTCCGAGCGCGCTGCCAGCATCGCCTCGATGACGTGGGAGGACGTGCAGCGAGAGAAGGTAGCCGTCGGCACGCCGGAGATGGTCGTCGAGCAGCTGAGCAAGCTCAGGGAAGCGTTGCACCTCACGGAGGTCGTCGCGGAGTTCAACGCGGGCGAGTTGATCCCATCTGAGCATATCGAACGCTCCCTGCAGCTCTTCTGCGAGAAGGTCGCCCCAGAACTGCGTTAGCGACAAGGAGGTTGTCATGCCGGTCAAGCTTGAACGGATTGGCCACTGCCTCATCAAGGTGCGTGACGTGGAGCGCTCCAAGAAGTTCTACACGCAGGTGCTGGGTTTCCAGATGATGGAGCAGGACCCGGACCACGGCGGCGTCTTCCTGAGCTTGCCCGGCGACGGCCACACCATTGACCTCTCGCAGGTCGGTGACCCCAAGAGCGCGACGCCGCCCGTCGGCCAGCAGGACGGCGTCGGCGTGCTGCACATCGCCTTCAAGGTCGGCAGCTATGAGGCGCTGCGCGAGTCGTACGACAGCCTCATCGCCGACGGCGTCGAGGTGCAGCGCATGATGGACCACGTCAGCCAGCGCAGCCTCTACTTCCACGATCCCGACGGCAACACGCTTGAGGTCTACTACGAGTACCCCAATGCCCGGGAGCTCTTCCTGGCGGGCCGCGGGGATGAGGATGTCCCGTTTACATGGGACGACCCCCTTCCGGAGCACGCCGCCACAGCCTAATAGCGCCACAGGAGGCCCCAATGACGACCGATCCCCGCCAAAATGGCTTTGCACCCACCGAGTACGGCTCGGACGTCATCGTGGACACGCTGCGCGCCCTGGGCATCGAGTACGTCTCGATGAACCCGGGCGCCACGTTCCGCGGCATCCACGACTCGGTAGTCAACCACCTGGGCAACGAGCGACCGGAGTTCATCCTCTGCAACCATGAGGAGATCGCGGTCGCGCTCGCGCAGGGGTACGGGCGCGCGGCAGGCAAGCCGATGGCGGCCTTCGTGCATGACATCGTCGGGCTGCTGCACGCGTCGATGGCGATGTTCAACGCGTGGATGGGCCGCTCCGGCGTGCTGGTGCTCGGCGCAACGGGCCCGCTCGACGCCAACCACCGGCGCCCGTGGATCGACTGGATCCACACGGCCAACGTGCAGGGCGAGGCGGTCCGCAACTTCGTGAAGTGGGACGACCAGCCCTCCAGCGTCGAGGCCTCCGTCGAGTCGCTCATCCGCGCGTACAACCTCGTCACCTCGGAGCCACTGGGGCCCGTCTACGTCTGCTTTGACGCCGACGTGCAGGAGAAGAAGCTGACCGAGCCGTACCAGATGCCCGACGTCTCGCGATTCCCGGCGCCGACGCGGATGCAGGCGGACCCGGCGGCGCTGGAGCAGGTGGCGAGCGCCCTCATGGCGGCCGAGCGCCCCGTGGTGCTCGCGAACTTCCTCGGCCGCTCGGAGGAGGCCACGCAGGGGCTGCTGCGGCTGGCCGAGAGCCTCGCGCTGCCGGTCATCAACGGCGGCGACTTCTTCAACTTCCCGACGCGCCACCCGCTCTACGCGACCGAGAGCCGAGAGGAGCTTCTGTCGGAGGCCGACGTGGTGCTCGCGCTGGACGTGTACGACCTGCAGCAGGAGCTGACCCGGCTGGACCGGGCGACGCGAAAGACAGAGGACATCCTGCGCCCGGACGCCATGCTCATCGACATTTCGCTGCGGCAACTCCAGGTGAAGAGCTGGGCCGACGACCACGGCAGCCTGTACCCGACGGCATTGTCCGTCGCGGCGGACACGTCGCTCGCGACGCCGGCCCTCGCCGACCTGGTGCAGCGGCGGCTGGACGACGCCGTGGGCAGCGCGGCAGCCATCACGGCCCGCCGCGAGCGCATCGCGCAGTTGAGCGAGGCGGCGCTGGCCCGGAACCAGTCGACTGCACAAGCGCACTACGAGGACCACCCGCTGGCGCTCTCGACCATCGCGCAGGAGCTGTGGGACGTCGTGAAGGACTACGACTGGGTCATCGGCAACGGCGACCTGCGCGGGTGGGTGCAGCGGCTGTGGGACATCAAGCACCCGTACCAGGACGTGAGCGCGCGCGGAGGCGGCGGCCTCGGCGAGGGGCTGCCGCACGCGGTCGGCGTGGCGCTGGCAAACCGCGACAAGGGGCGGCTCACCATCAACATCCAATCGGACGGCGACATGCTCTTCACGCCCGCGGCGATCTGGACCGCCGTGCACCACCGCATTCCGCTGCTCATCGTCATGTACAACAACCGCACGTACGGCAACGACCTCGGCCACCAGGGCTCGATGGCTCAGGTTCGCGGACGGCCCATGGAGCGGCGCACCATCGGCATCGACATCGACGACCCGGCGGTGGACTTCGCGGGGCTGGCGCGGTCGTTCGGCGCGTACGCGGAGGGCCCCATCGAGCGGGCGGAGGAGCTCAAGCCCGCCTTCGAGCGCGCGGTGAAGGCCGTCGTGGAGGAGGGCCGCGTGGCGCTCGTGGACATGTACACGCAGGTAGTGTAGGGGGGCGGCAAACTCAGGGCAGGGCCATCTCTACCGCCGTTGCCAACGCTTTCGCATATTGCTATGCTTTCCATGATGCTTGTGCCGGTGGGCGGCGTATGACGCGCGCACCGACCGAGACTACCAAGGAGGACTGTGGATGCTCACCAAGGAAGACAACGATCTGATCACGCAAGTAGGCCCCGGCACGCCTATGGGCGAGCTGTTCCGGCGCTTCTGGCTGCCCGTGATGCTGGCCGAGGAGGTCCCCAACGCCGACAGCACGCCGGTGCGGGTCACCGTCCTCAATGAGAAGCTCATCGGGTTCAGGGACACCGAGGGCCGGGTCGGACTCGTCGACTCCTACTGCCCGCACCGCGGCGCGCCCCTGTTCTTCGGGCGCAACGAGGAGTGCGGCATTCGCTGCGTGTACCACGGCTGGAAGTTCGACGTCGACGGCAACTGCGTCGATCTGCCCAACAGCCCCGAGGGCGAGACCTACAAGGACAAGGTGCAGATCAAGGCGTACCCGACCGTCGAGCGCGGCGGTCTCGTCTGGGCCTACATGGGGCCCAAGGACAGGCAGCCGCCCATGCCCGGCTTCGACTGGCTGGACCAGCCGGAGGAGAACCGCTACCTGATGAAGTTCATCCTCCAGTGCAACTACCTGCAGGGCATGGAGGGCGACTACGACCCGAGCCACGCCGTCTACCTGCACTCGACCCTCGACAACAACGCGTCCAACCGGGCGCTCCAGGTGAGCCAGGTCGGCAACACCTTCCAGGACCCGCGACAGCTCTACGTGGACATCGAGGACACGGACGGCGGCATCGAGTTCGTCTCCAGCGGCAACGCGGAGCGCGGCAAGCTGTTGAGCCTCGGCCACTGGATGATGCCGATCTTCTGCACGGCGGGCATTGCCGGCCCCGGCATCTTCTCCAGCAACATGCGCGTGCCCATCGACGACGAGAACTGCATGTTCTTCCGGCTGCGCTGGAGCTACGACCCCATCCCCGACTACGAGTTGGCCGAGTACAAGTACGGGCAGTTCACACACCCGGAGCTCGTCCCAGGCTCGTTCTACCCCGTTGCAAACATGCAGAACGACTACCAGGTCGACCGGATCGCGCAGAAGAACTACTCGTTCACCGGAATCAAGAACTTCCCGCTGCAGGACATCGCGATGATGGAGGACCAGTGGGGGCCCATCGCCGAGCGCGAGAAGGAGCACCTGGTGCGCTCCGACGAGGGCATCATTCGCGTGCGGCAGCGCCTCATCCGCACGGCCCGCAGGCTCATGGAGGGCGAGGAGCCCTCGGAGCCGAGCATGCCCGATGCCTACAAGGCCCGCACCGTTCGCAAGTTCTACCCCAGCGACTTCCCCGTCGACGAGGCGGTCAAGGAGCTGAAGGAACACCGCATGACGTCCCGCCGCCCCGTGCTTGAGGCGGCGAACGCGTAGATTCGTGTTGAATGGAGCCGGGAGGCCCTGCCCAGGGGGGGTGGGGCCTCTTGGTATGGAATGGCCTTAATTGATTGGAGCCCATGACCACCAGACCAACAAGGGAAGCCCCTGAGGACGCCCGGCCGCAGCAGGAGGGCGCACCTCCTTCCGGTCGAGGGCCGTGGGGCGGACCGCCCGGCGCCGAAGCCGAGCAGAGTGGTCCGTGGCTGCAGCGCACCTTCCGGTCGCTCGGCAACACGGAGTTCCGCTTCCTCTGGACCGGCTCGCTGCTGGCGATGGGCGCGATGCAGATGATGGCCTTCGCGCAGGGGTTCTACGTCTACGACCTCACCGGCGACCCCAAGCTGCTCGGCGTCGTGACCGCCGCCAACGGCGTGCCGGGGTTGGCCCTGAGCCTGTTCGGCGGTGTCTTCGTCGACCGGTGGGAGAAGCGCGGCATCATCCAGGTCAGCCAGATCCTGTTCGCCATCATGGCGATGAGCATCGCCACACTCATCTACACGGATGTCATTCACTGGACCCACCTGATGGTCGCCGCATTCATCCAGGGATGCATCATGCCGTTCATGATGCCGGCGCGGCAAGCCATCGTGCCGCAGGTTGTGCCGCGGCACCTCATCATGAACGCCGCCGCGCTGAGCGCCCTCGTCATGAGCGTGACCACCATGGCCGCCCCCGCCATCGCCGGGCCTCTGTCCGGGTGGCTGGGCATGGCCATGCTGTACGTGTTCATCGGGTGCATGAACATTGCATCGTTCGCATTTACGACGCAGGTGAAGAAGCACTACCCCGAGGGCGAGAGGTCCGGCCGCAGCCCCATCGGCGACATTGTGCTGGGCGTCCAGTACATACGCCGCGACACTGTCATCATGCTGTTGCTGATCATGGGCATTGTGCAGGTGATGATGATGGCGCCAATCCGCTTCGTGATGCCGCTGTTCGCGAGGGACAACTTCAGCGTTGAGGAGGCCGGCCTCGGCTTCATGCTGGCGGTCCTGGGGTTGGGCAGCATGGCTGGCGCCATCGCCGTCGCGGGCATGAAGAAGGCCGGGAACCGCGGCCGGTTGCTTGTGGGCTCCGCTATCATTTCGGGGCTGACGCTCCTGGGATTTGCGGCCATCTCGGAGTTCTTGCCGGTATTTGCCCTCGGACTGGTGATGCTCGCAGTGGTCGGCCTCATCCAGTCTGCGCGAATGACGCTGCAGGCCTCCCTGACGCTCGAGTACGTGGACCCGACCTACCGGGGCCGTGTCATGAGCATCCAGGGGCTCATGTGGGGGCTCATGCCCATAGGCGTGTTGCCGCTAACGCTCATCGCCGACTACTGGGGAGCGCCGGCGGGGCTGTCCATCCTCGCGCTGGCGTTCATCGCTATCGCAACCATCGTGCTCATCTTCTCGCCGACGATGCGGCGGTTGCAGTAGGGAGAGCGAGGCAAGTTGGACGCGCAGACAAACACCAATATGAACATCGAAGAGGGTCCCTCGATTCTCGGCAAGAAGAGCGCTGATCCCGGATCCGGCTTGTATGTAGATGTGGAGAATCTACAGCAAGGCGGCGAGACGGTGATCCAAGAGTTGATTGAGTCTTGGCCTGTGAGCGCCCCTTCGCCTACACATTTGGGCCTCTTCGTTCAGGCTGATCAAATGGAACTGTGGCAGCTATGGGCAAATAGTCAATTTAGGAATCTAACGGTTTCGATCTTTGGGACTCAGCACTTTAGCCAATCTCAAACCAAGAATTCTGCAGACATTGCCATGGCAACTAGGTCGATGGCTGACTTGCTAAGAGAGAGAGTTAGCCACATTGTAATACTCAGCAACGACAGTGATTTCATCTCCCTATTTGCCGCTATTCGGGATGAACTGAGAATTACAGGGAACAGCGGCGTAGTGCCTTTCACCTGGGTGGTGATTGACCAAACTTCCTCTCTATCCCCGACTGTAAAGCGCTTTTTCCCTCAGGAGAACCTGCACGTAATTCCGGCGCAACCCAGCAAGAGCAAGACCTCGAAGGCACAAAAGCCTTCCTCTAGTCGAATGCCTGACGAGAAGTTGAGTGTCGAAAATAGTACCTGGGCACAAATGGCCCTTGCCGTCATTAGGAACATCGAAATTGGCACATTCAAGAGCACTGAGTGCCAGCCCATCATCAAGAAGCAATGGGCCAACCATTCGGTAGCGAAGGCAGGTGGGGCTGCATTCGGCACAGAGTTCAAGAACAACATCTGGCCGCTTCTCCAATCCCATGGAGTTGTTATCGACAACCCAGGCGGCAAGCCGGTTCGCTACCGAATGACTGCAAAGGCTAAGGAAGTAACTGAATAATCTCGCATAGATTCTAGATCCTGTGCCCAAGCCAACAAGTAGCTCTTCACTTGAACTCTCTTGCCCTTGACCCGCTCCGGCTTGCTCCGTATGGTGTAGCCGCGCACAGCGCCGCAAGTCTTTCTCCCGAAGAGTCATGCCATAGGAGCGTGGTGTGCCCCAGTTCGCTGTTGCGATGTCCAAGCAGGTTCTCGGCGCGCTACGAGACCTGGCGCCCATCTTTGCCGTCATCGCCTTCTTCCAGGTTGTTGTCCTCCAACAGCCCTTTCCGGACCTGATCAACGTGCTCGTCGGGCTCGTGTTCGTGGTGCTGGGCCTTGCCTTGTTCATCCAGGGGCTGGAGAGCGGCCTCTTCCCGCTTGGCGAGGCGCTGGCGCAGGGCATGGCGCGCAAGGGCAGCGTCACCGCGCTGCTGACGCTGGCCTTCTGCCTCGGTTTCGGCACGACGGTCGCGGAGCCCGCCCTCATCGCCGTCGCGGCTGAGGCCTCCGACGTGGCGGCCGAGGCGGGCTTCATCCGAGCCAGCCAGGCCGCGAGGGACACCTACGCCCTCGAACTGCGGCTGGTGGTCGCGTTCTCCGTCGGTTTGGCCATCGTCCTCGGCGTGTTGCGCATCGTTAAGGGATGGCCCATCCACCGCTTCATCATCGGCGGCTACGTGCTCGTCATGTTGATGACCATCTTCGCGCCGGAGGAGATCGTTGGCGTGGCGTACGACTCCGGCGGGGTGACCACGAGCACCATCACCGTCCCGCTCATCACCGCGCTCGGCGTGGGGCTCGCGACGACGATCCGCGGGCGCAACCCGATGCTGGACGGCTTCGGCCTCATCGCATTCGCCAGCCTGACGCCCATGATCTGCGTACTCGGCTACGGGATGGTGACGTGATGATCGACTTCCTCAATGTCATCGTCACCACCACACTTACGACGTTGCGGGACGTCATCCCCATCGTCGCCATCCTGGTCTTCTTCCAGGTGGCGGTGCTGCGGCGCAGACTGCCGAACATGCGGGCCATCGCGGCCGGGTCCGTCATGGTGCTGCTGGGGCTGGCGCTCTTCCTCATCGGGTTGGAGGAGGCGCTCTTCCCCATCGGCGAGACGATGGCAAAGCAGCTTGTCGAGAAGAGCGCGTCGGGCGCGGGTGCGCTGGCGCAGGTCGTCCGGTGGGAGGACTACTGGCTCATCTACTGCTTCGCCGCGGCCATCGGTTTTGCGACAACGGTTGCGGAGCCGTCGCTCATCGCCGTTGCACTGAAGGCGGAAGAGGTCTCGGCGGGCGCCGTGAACGCGCTTGGGCTCCGGATCGCGGTTGCCGTCGGCGTCGCGGCGGGCGTGTCGCTGGGGTGCTTCCGCATCGTGACAGGCACGCCGCTGCCGTGGTACATCGTCGTCGCGTACGTCATCGTCATTATCCAGACGTACCTCAGCAACCGCACCATCGTGCCGCTGGCCTACGACAGCGGCGGCGTCACGACGTCGACGGTGACGGTGCCGGTCGTTACGGCGCTGGGCCTCGGCCTCGCCGCGAGCGTGCCCGGACGCAGCCCCTTGATCGACGGATTTGGTCTCATTGCGTTTGCCAGCGTATTTCCCATCATGTCCGTGCTTGGCTATGCGATAATTGCGGAAAGGGTTGAGCGCTGGCGGAAGAAACGGCAGACAAAGGAGGTCCGGCCATGAAGCTGTCTCTCGTTGTTGCGATGGTCGACGATGACAAGACCGAGGCCGTCATTGAAGCGGCTCGGTCCGGCGGGGCTACCGGCGCCACCATCATCAAAAGCGTCAGGGGAGAAGGACTGCAACCGGGAAGGTCGTTCTTAGGCCTGAAGTTTGGCGTGAGCCGGGACGTCCTTCTCTTTCTGGTCATGGAACCGCGGGCCCGCTACATCCTCGAGCGCATCCGGGACGCCGGCATGATGGAGACCCAGGAGGGCGCCGGCATCGCGGTCCAGCTTTCAATAGAGGACGCTGTGGGATTGAACTCCCAGACGACCGCCCTGTTGGCGGAGTTGGAGGGCGCGCTGTGACGGAGCAGAATACTGTACAGATTTCCGACCTGATGGTGTCCGGCGTCAAGACAATCGACGGCCTCGCCACAGTCGCGGAGGCCATGGTCGCCATGAAGGAATACAACGTGAGCTCACTGGTGGTTGAGCGCCGCAGCAGCGACGACGAACTCGGCGTGATCACGGTCACGGATATCGCGCGCGAGGTCGTCGCCACCAACCGGGCCGCAGAGCGCGTGAACGTGTACGAAATCATGTCGAAGCCGGTGCTGACCGTCCGCGCCCAGATGCAGGCCCGCTATGCGGCCCGCCTGCTCGTGCACTTCGGCATATCGCGAACATTGGTGGTTGACGACGCGGGCGACCCCGTGGGTATCGTCACCCTGCGGGACATGGTCATGGGCCTGGCGCCGGGGTAGGCGGGAAGGGGCGGCTGAATGACTGGCGCAGACCCAGTCGAGGAAAGCTGCCAACGCTGAATGTCATGAGAATGGCGTTAGCGGCGGAGTCGTATTTGGCGCTCCGGCGCACTTGGGACTACGGCTTCTTCCATGTACCGTGGTTTGAGGCGCTGGATTGCAGCCAGAAGTCTTGTCGTAACCAACAACTACCGCCCAGAAGGGTAATGCAACGTTGCAAAGCGATGTCCCGTATGAAGAAGGGGATACGATCTCCATTGCCACCTGGGGCCGCCTGAGCAGTCAGGAGCTGGCCCAGCACGGCGTCGACGTGTTGGTGGGACTGGTCAGGGCCTACCACGCGGATTGCCCGTTGCCCAATCACTTCTGGTGCGCCACGTCAGAGAAACTGGTCCTCGCTATGGCCGACCTCTACCAGGCAAATGATGAGGAGGGTGGGCATTACATAGGCTGCTATTTGCGTGGCGCCGATTTTGACAGCGATGGCATTCCAACAATTCACGAAGCGCCATCGTTGAAGGCGCTCCTGCAACTCCTGGACGACGGCCGGGTGCTGGTCAAATTCGGCCGTCTGACAAACGAGGGAGCGGACAGATCTGCCGGCGGATTCGGTCTGTTGGACCAACAAACGGCAGAGTTCATCGTGGTCACTCCCGTTCCTGTTCCCAATGTTCCACCGGAGCCCGGCGGCCACGTCACATTTGTGCTACAGCGGTCCGAGGACTTTTGGAACATTGCACACTTCCCGCACGATGAAGAATCCTCAGACAATACCCGGGTGCAGGTGTTTGTTTCCTTTCCTGTTGACCCCAACCCCACTCCCCTGACGGTGCTCAAGATCAATGATCCCCAAGCCGAGTAGTGCGGAGCATTGCGGAAGGGGGGTAATTGTCCTTCTTTGGCGCAGGAGACATCAGCAGACATTGCAAACGGGACAGCCACTCGTGGGGATGCGGCGATAACCAAAGGAGTGGCCGGATGCACCGTTGGCCGGCCACCCCTTTGTGCGCCTACTCGTACGTCCAGGTGTCGAAGAGGTCGTTGGCTTGTACGCCGTCGGCGCCCACGATCTGCGCGTCGTTGCCGAACCCGATGAAGGCGATCTCATGCTCCCCCGCTACCAGTGTGGGCTTGCCCTCCGCCGCCGCGTCGAACACGAGGGTGTCGGTGCCGCTGCCGCTCAGCAAGGGCAGCTCCCAGCCGCCGGTGGACGGCTCCAGGACGTACAGGACCACCTCGCCCTCCACAAAGACGGGCTTGCTGAACTGGACCTCCACATGGCCTTCGGCATTGCGCGCGAGCCCCAGCACAGTCGCGGGTTCCTGCACGCCGCCGGAGAGCGCGTCAGGCGGGAGTTCCACGAAGCTCTCGGGAGCCTCGATGCTCAGGTCCTCGCCAAAGCCGTGGTAGCGGACGGAGAACAGGTCACGGGTCTCGCCGTCCGTACCTTGCACGGTGACGCGGACCTCCTTCGTCAGGAAGTCATCCACGCCGACGAGGCGGGTGATCCCGCTCTCATCGAGGCCGAACATGGCGGCCTCCTCGCCCAGATCGGCCTGGTCCGAGAGGAGGACGTAGGCCTTCCCGCCTTCGTCCAGGTCAATGACGCCATTCAGCGTGGTGGGAACGTCCTGGGGCAAGAACAGCATGCTGACCAGTTGCAGGGGGGCCAGCGACTGCTCGTCCTGCGACACAGCCTTGAACCATAGCCGGGATGCCGGGTCCTGCGTATAGAAGTCGTCGCCGATCAGGATGCCGCTTGTCTCAATCGTCTGTCCCTCTGGACCCAGCGTCAGCGTGAAGCTGGTCTTGTCCGGCTTGACCATGCCGCCATTCAGCTTGATGGAGGCCCCGCCGGGTGGAGCGCCAGGCACCGGGAACGCGGCCATAAGATCGAAGGAGCCGTCAAACGAGAAGCTCGTGAACCCATCCATTGCCTGCCGGTTGCAGGAGATGACGGCATTGACGTCCGTCAACGCGCCGCCGCCGAGGCATTCAGCCGAGAGGTCCAAGCCGCCCGACATCACGACGGTGGGCTCCGGCTCCGAGACGGCCGCAGGCTCGGGCGCCCGCGTGGGTTCAATAACCGGAACGGGTTCCGTCACCTGGCCCTCATCCTCGCTCCCGCAGGCAGCGAATGCGAACGCGGCCAGCGCCAACCCAACAACAATAGTCAAGAATACCCGCCTGCTCATATCTACCTCCTGGCTGTAACAGCCACGCCTCTTGAGACCGCCTTGTTGTTTATCTACTCGGGCATCGGAGAGCGACGCCGTTGGCTGCCGTCGCCGGGTCTCCTGTTTGTTTGCCCGCTGTTCAGTCGAGGCCCCTTACTTTTATTGTCCACACGCCCTTTTCTGAATTGCAAGACCTTTGGTTGTTTTTGGCCAAATTGTGCTGACAGCAATAGAGAAAGGCTTTGGGTCGTGTGGTCTGTTGGCCCGTAGACCCTTGCCCGCGAACCCTTCCCGCCGTCGCGGCCCAAAAAACCCATTGGCGCCCGCAGCGGACTGCGAACGCCAATGGGGAAGGGTGGGCTACCTGAAGCCGCTCATTCCGAGCGGCTAGTCGAGCCCTTCCCTGTGATGGCGGCGGGCTCGAACGGCCAGCAATGCGGCGGCCGCGCACCCAAGCGCAGCGAGCGCCAACACCGGGCGGACCCTGTTAAACTTGTGGTCGGCGTTAAACGCGTTCATGTCTTCCTCCCTCTTAGATGCAGGAGCTGCCATGCCCCTCTTTTCTCTCTATTTGCTGAGTTTTTGTAACCGCGTCCTTTTAATAATTAAAACGTATGATGCTCATTTTCGTTATGGACGGACGACGAGATTGGGCAAATTGAGACTGGCGAAGACCGTGCGGGATTGCATTGCCATTGCGTGGGCAGTGACGGCGGCCGGGATAAATGAGACTGCCGCGCCCAACGCGACAACCGCCCCGGCGTGATGCAACCGGGGCCTGCATGGCGGGGATGTGGGCGCTCTCGGCCGCCTACTCCCCCTCGACGGGGTTGCGCAGGGTGCCGATGCCCGGGATCTCGATTTCCACGACGTCGCCGGGAACGATGTCGGGCGTGGCGCCGTCGCAGCCGAGCCACATGACGTCGCCGACGTAGAGGGTGACGTACTTGGTGGTCTCCACAAGGAAGTCGACGAGCGAGTAGATGGCATCGCCGGTGGAGTACCGCGAGGCCTCCTCGCCGTTGATGCGGGTGATGACCGTCAGCGCCTCCGGGTCCAGGCCGGGGGTAACCCACGGGCCCATCGGGTTGAAGGTGTCCGTGTTCTTCGCGCGCCACAGCGTGCGGTCGCCGCGCTGCCACGTGCGCTCGCTGACGTCGTTGCCGATGGTGTAGCCGAGCACGCAGTCGAGGGCGTTCTCGCGCGTCAGCCCCTTGGCCGTGCGGCCGATGACCGCGGCCAGCTCACCCTCGACCTGCACGGGACCGGTGGCGTCGCGCGGGATGATGATGGCCTCATCGTGGGCGATAAGGCTGTTGACCGCGCGGTAGCCGATGTCGGCGCGGGGCGGCGCAGCGCCGCTGCCGCCGAGGGCCTGCGCAGCCCACGCCAAGTGCGCGCGGTAGTTGGCCCCGGCCGCGTAGAAGGTAGGCGGAACGCAAGGGATGAGCAGCTTCACGTCGGCCAGCGGCCTCGACTCATCGCCCGCCATTCCAGCGGCGACCGCCTCGCCGCCGTCGAAGGGGCTGCCTGTCATGGCGCGTACCGTGCCGCCGTCCACGACACCGTATGCGGCTCCGGCTCCATCCTGAAACCTGCACCAGTGCATGACGCCCTCCCTCTTCCTCGCCACAAGTAGCGTGGCCACGCCGGCTCCCGTATGATACGTTCACCGGACGAACGATTGCGAGGGGGTATACCTGTATGGCCAAGAAGCGGTTTCTCCTGGAGATGGGCATGGGCGTCGACCTGCACGGGCGCGACTACACCAAGGCCGCGCAGCGCGCTGTGCGCGAGGCCATCTGGCACAACAGCTTTGGCGCCGCCCGCCACCTCGGCAAGGGCGTCGACGAGATGCTGGTGGACGTGATCATCGCCGCGCCGGACCCGGACGCCGTCGACGGCGCGGCCGTGCTGGAGGCGCTGCCCCACGGCAACAACAACACCATCAAGGTCGTGCAGGGCGGCCTCGATATCCCCAATGAGGCGGGCGACGACTCGACGGTCATCGTAAACGCCGCGGTGGTGGTCAGCTTCGACCTGTAGCGGCTGCATAGTCGCACACGGGTGTCGCCCTTCGACAGGGTCCAGAGGGGCAGTGGACAAGGCGTCAATGTAAGCACGCCAACGCCGCGTTAACCGGATCGTGGTTGCGGACGGCCGCAGGTTCAGTACAATACGGGCATACCCAAGATTCAGAGGAGGAACTATGGCTACTGTATCTGAGGAACTCGCCATCTCCACGGCGGATGGCACCATGACCGGCTATGCCTATCTTCCGGAGGGCGACGGCCCTCACCCGGCGGTCATCGTGATCCAGGAGATCTTTGGCGTCGACGACCACATCAAGGACGTCGCCAGCCGCTTCGCCGCCGAGGGCTACTACGCCGTGGCCCCCGACCTGTTCTACCGGCAGGGCGACGGCCTGACCGTCTCCTACGACAACCGTGAAGAGGCCTTCGCGCTGCGGGCCACCACCACGCCCGAGGGCATCACGGCCGACCTGAACGCGCTGATGGCGCACCTGCAGAGCGACGCCCGCGCCAACTCCAACGTTGGCATTGTGGGCTACTGCTTCGGCGGCGGCGTGGTCTACCTCGCCTCCCACGCGGTGCCCGGCGTCTCCGCCGCGGCCATCTACTACGGCGGCGGAATCGTCCCCCGCGACGACGCCCCCGCGGGCGCGCCCAACGGCCTCGACCACGCCGGCGCAGTCGCGTGCCCGGTCATCGGCTTCTGGGGCTCGGAGGACGCAGGCATCCCCGTCGCACACGTCGAGCGCATCGAGCAGGCGTTAAAGGACGCGGGCAAAGACGTGGAGTTCCACGTCTACGAGGGCGCCGGCCACGGCTTCTTCTGCGACGGCCGCGTCAGCTACAACAAGGAAGCGTCCGACGACGCCTGGCCGCGCACACTGGCCTTCTTCAAGCGGAACCTGGGCACAGACTAGGCGATACAGCGTAGAAAACGGGAGGGCGCTCCAACGGGGCGCCCTTTCCATTTGCCCTCGCGTAGCCTAGAGGTTGACGAGCACGCCGCCGGTCACCACCAGCGCCGCGCCCGCTACGATGGCCGGCGAGACTAGCTCGAGGCGCCGCAGGAAGAGTCTCGAGAGCACCACGGCAAAGAGCGGCTCCATGTTCTGCAGAGGCACCACAATCAACAGGTCGCCTCGCAACAGCGCGCCCAGGACGCACAGATGGGCCGTGATGGCCATCGCTCCGCCGATGGTGAACAGCAGGAGCGTGCGGCCGCGAGGGATGGAGAGCGCCTGCCCCTTGACGGCGCCCGCGCCCATCGACGTCAGGAGCGCGGTCGACGACATCACCGCCAGACCGAGGAAGATCTCGGGCGTTATTTGCAGCCCCCACTTGCGGAACACGTACGTGATGGCGATGAAGAACCCGGCGCCCAGAGGGAACAGCAGGTCCAGCGGGCGCCGCGGCCTGTCGCGGTTGCCGCCGGAGGCGTCCAACCCCAGCAGCGCAAGGCCCACCAGCATCGCCACCGTCCCAGCGCCGATGAACGGCGTGAGCGTCTCGCTGAAGAACAGCACGCCGGCGACCGCGGTGAAGAGCACCTGCACGTTGTATATGGGCGTGGTTACGGCGACGCCCACACGCTGCAATCCCGTAAACAGCAACAGCCGTCCCAGGAAGGGCCCGCACACTCCAGCCCCCACGAAGGCAAGCACCGCCCAGCTTGAGAGGCTCATCCACGGGGCGAGGAAGACGAACAGCGGCCAGGATACGGCAACGGCGACCAGCGCAGCCGTTCGCACCGCCGCATCCGTGGTTCCCCGTTCGAGGCCCAGCCGGGTGAAGAACGATGCCAGCGCGAAGAACATGCCCGCGACGACGGCGAGGAGTGCGGGAGGCATTCGGACAGGCACCGCCCTTTGTGAATTGGCGCCGGCGTGCGGCGCTCCGCCCTACTGTAGCCGCCTCGTCACAGGTTAACCAGCACCGCTCCCGTCATCACGAGCGCCGCCCCCGCCACGACAGCGAGGGTTATCCGCTCGAGCCGGCGCAGGAACACCAGGGAGAGCAGCAGCGCGAAGAGCATCTCAGTGTTCTGCAGGGGGATGACTACCACAAGTTTGCCATGCAGCAGCGCCGCCAGACTGGTGAGGTGGGCCACGTTGGTCATGAGCCCCGCAATGACGAACATCATCAAAGGCCGGCCCGTCGGAAAGCGGATCGTCTGCCGGTGGACAACGGCTGAGCCAAGTGAAATGATGAACGCCGTCGACGTCATGATGGCAAGGCCAAGGTAGATGTCGGGGGTCTCCAGCAGCCCCCATTTCCGCAGCACAAACCCGACCGCAATGCAAATGCCGGAGGCTACGGGAATCGCCAGTTCTCGAAGTTGTGCCCGTTGCTCCAGACCCAGGCTGAACTTGCCAAGGCAAAGCAGGCCGGCGCCGCCCACTGCCGCCACGGTTCCCAACCCTATGAGTGGTGAGACTGCTTCGCTGAACAGGATCACGCCGCCCATGACGGACAGGGGCGCTTGGACGTTGTACAGCGGAGTCGAGACGGCTACGCCAATCCTCTGCATGGCGGCAAACAGCAACGCCCGGCCCAGAAAGAGCCCTGTCACACCGGCTGCAATGAATGCAAACACAGCCCAGTTGGAAATGCCCAAATGAGGGGAGAAGAGCAGGTAGAGCGGCCAGGCAACGACCGCGCTGATCAGGTTGACGATGAGCACTGCGGCGCCGGGCGTGCCACGCTCCAGGCCCCACCGAATGTAGAGGGAGGCAAGGGCGAGGAACAGGCCGGTCAGGACGGCCAGTACGGCGGGGTTCATGCCCTCGATACCTCCCTTCTTGCACCAAGATGGAAAGCAGGGGCACTTTATGCTATATCATAACCTTGCCCCTACTGAGAAACTGTCCATGCAACAGGAGACCAAAATGCCAGGGACTTCGTACGTTAAGGTGTCGCCGTCCATCCTCTCCGCGGACGCCGCTGCGTTCGGCGCCCAGGTGGCCGAGGCTGAGGCCGCCGGCGCCGACTACATTCACGTCGACGTCATGGACGGCCACTTTGTCCCCAACCTGACCTTTGGCCCCATGCTGGTGGACGCCTTGCGCTCTCGAACGAGCTTGCCGCTTGACGTGCACCTGATGGTGGACTCACCTGACCAGCTCATCCCGGACTTTGCGAAGGCTGGCGCGTCCATCCTCACCGTGCATGCTGAGGCCGTTGCGCACTTGCACCGGACTGTCCATCTCATCAAGGAGTCGGGGGCCCGGTCCGGCGTTGCCCTGAACCCTTCAACGCCCGCCAGCGTCCTGGAGGAGATAGTCGACGACCTGGACCTGGTGCTGGTGATGACCGTGAACCCCGGCTTCGGCGGTCAGCGATTCATCTCGTCGGTCGTTCCCAAGGTGCGCAGGGTGCGCGCGATGCTGGACGAGCGCTCGCTGGAGACGGAGCTTGAGGTGGATGGCGGCATCAATGCTGAGACGGCGGATGAAGTGGTGAAGAACGGCGCGAGAGTCCTCGTCGCCGGGTCCGCCATCTTCAATAAGAGGGAGAGCGTCGCGGAGGCGATGACCCGGTTGCGCGGCAGCTTCCATGCCGGCTAGGTGACGCAGAGACGGCGCACCTCGACTGATGCGCAATCAGAGGAACGTGCAACGTCAGGGGTTATCTAACCCGAGAGGGCTTGTACTGGCTCCGGATGCACCGCGTGCAAGCCTTCACCCGCACTCGCTGTCCCTTGATCACCATCGTTGCCCGCTGGACGTTGGGAAGCCAACGGGTGTTGGTGCGCCGCTTGGAGTGGCTAACGTTGTGGCCGCTGCCGCCAACCTTGCCGCATATTTGACAACTTGCCATGGTCTGCCTTTTGACGGCGTATTGCCGCTTGTTTACAATTTCCAAATTACATTAGCACAGCTTTGGCACAGGGGCAAGTTGACGGATACCTTGAGAGGGGGGAGTGCGGGGTGACCGAAGGTACGCCAACACGACTGGACGCCGCGGGCCTTCTGACCCTGCTCTCCGGGGGCGCCGAGGCGCTCGAAGTGAACCTCGAGGCGGTGAACGCCCTCAACGTCTTCCCCGTGCCCGACGGCGACACCGGCACCAACATGCTCCTCACCCTGAAGACCGTCGTCGAGTCGGCGCAGCAGGCCGACGGCTCAACGCTCACGGGCGTCGCGAGCGCCGCCGCGCACGGCGCGCTCATGGGCGCGCGCGGCAACAGCGGCGTCATCCTTTCGCAGTTCATTCGCGGGCTCGCACAGGCCGTCGAGGGGCTTCAACATGCCGACTCAGCACAGCTCGCCGAGGCCTTCGCGCAGGGCGGCGCCGCCACGTACCGCGCCGTCAGCAACCCCGTCGAGGGCACCATGCTCACCGTCATGCGCCGCACCGGCGAGGCCATGCAGGGCGCCGCACCGACCGTCGAGGATGCGCTGTCGTTGCTGGAGGCCGGGCTCATCGTGTGCAAGGAAGCGGTGCTGCAAACGCCCGAGCAGCTTCAAGTGCTCCACGATGCCGGCGTCGTAGATGCCGGCGGGCAGGGATTCGCCGTCCTGCTTGAGGGTGGCCTGCTAGCGCTTCGCGGCGAGGACCCCACCTCCATTCGGATGGAGAACGTTGAGGGGCTTGGTCACGTATCGGACAGCTTCATGCAATCCGTGGAAGAGGATGTCTTCGGCTTCTGCACGCAATTCATCATCACCGGCGAGGCGCTCGACCCGGAGGGCCTCCGCGCCACCATCGACGCGATGGCCCATTCGACCGTCGTCATCGGCGATACGCGGACGGTGCGCGTCCACGCCCACACGCTGGAACCCGACACGCTGCTTGAGATGGGCCGCGCGGTCGGCGTGGTGGACCAGGTCAAGATCGAGAGCATGGACAACCAGCACAGGGACTTCCGTGCAGCCCGCGCCGAGGGCCCGCCCGCTGCGGTGGGCGTCGTGGCGGTCGTCCGCGGCGACGGCCTGGAGGAGGTCTTCCGCAGCCTGGGCGTCGAGGTCATCGTCTCCGGGGGGCAGACCATGAACCCCAGCACAGAGGAGCTGCTGGAGGGCATTAGGGCGCTCAATGCCGAGTCGGCGGTGGTGCTGCCCAACAACAAGAACATCGTGGCGGCGGCGCGGCAGGCGGCGGACATGTCCCCGGTCCCGGCGCGTGTCGTGCCGACGACGTCGCTGCCGCAGGGCATCGCGGCGATGCTCGCCTTCTCCCCCGTCGGCAACCTCGACGGCAACGCCGAGTCCATGGCGGAGGGCGCCGAATCGTTGGTCGACGGCGAAGTCGTCACCGCCGTCCGCGACGCCGCCATCGACGGCGCGCAGGTGCGGGCGGGCGAGGTGATGTCGCTGCTGCGAGGCAAGCTGGCGGCCTCCGCGCCAACGGTGCAGGAGGCTCTCGTCGCCCTGGTGCGCGCGGCGGAGCCGGAGGAGGGTTCACTGGTCACGCTCTACTGGGGCGGCGACGTCACCCACGGCGACGCCCTCATCGCCGCTGACGCGCTCGCGAGCGTGGCGGACGGCCTCGATGTCGAGGTGGTCTACGGCGGGCAGCCGCACTACCACTACCTGGTGTCCATAGAGTAGGGGCGCGACTGGAGACTGGCAAAGCAAAAGGGCCCCGCACCTTGGAGCGGGGCCCTCATCATGTCACCAGCAAAACGTTATGCCTTCTTGGACCTCGTGCGCCTGGTAGTAGTGTCCGGGGCGCCCTCGTCCAGCGAGGGGCCGGCCGCCTTGCGGAACTCCTTGATGGCGGAGCCCATTGACTTTGCAAGCTGCGGCAGCCTCGTCGCGCCGAAGAGCAGCAGGACAATGAACAGGACCAGAATGATCTCGGGCAGGCCGAACCCGCCTCGGAATAGCCCAAACACGTTGCACCTCTCTCCGGCCGGTTCCCGTTCAATTGGCCGGCCGCTACCGTAAAGATTCTCTCAGATTGTCAATAGGGCCGCAACCTAGGCCTCAGGCCGCACCACCGGCAGCAGTGCGACGGCCAGCACTTCGTCCATGTTCTCGACGGGGACGAAGGTCAGTGTGCGCCGCACCTGCGTCGGCACGTCCTCCAGGTCGCGGTTGTTCTTCTTCGGCAGCACGAAGGTCTTGATGCCGGCCCGGTGCGCAGCCAGCACCTTCTCCTTGATGCCGCCAACCTCCAGCACGCGCCCGCGCAGGGTGACCTCGCCCGTCATGGCGACATCCTTACGAACGGGCATACGGCCCAGCGCCGACACCAGCGCCGTCGCCAGCGTCACGCCCGCCGAGGGGCCGTCCTTGGGCACCGCGCCCGAGGGCACGTGAATGTGGATGTTGTTCTCCTCGAAGACCTTGGGCGGCAGCTTGAAGCTGTCTGAGCGCGCACGCGCGTAGCTGAGGGCCGCCTGCGCCGACTCCTTCATCACGTCGCCGAGGGAGCCGGTGAGCGTCAGGTCGCCCTTGCCGTCGACCACGCTCACCTCGACGGAGAGCACGTCGCCGCCGACGGCCGTGCGCGCGACGCCCGTCGCGACGCCGACCTCGTCCTGCTCCTCGGCCGCGCCCCACGTGTACCGCGCCGGGCCGATTGCCTTGGCGAGGTAGCTCATCGTGATGCGGGTGGGCGGCTTGCCGCCGTCGGCGATGGTCTTCGCAACCTTGCGGTCCACACCGCCGATCTCCCGCTCCAGGTTCCGGACACCGGCCTCGTGGGTGTAGCCGCGAATGAGTTGCAGCAGCGGCTCCTCGCCCCACGCTACAGGCCTCTCGCCGAGCCCGTTCTCCTCCGCCTGCTTGGGCGCAAGGAAGCGTTGCGCAATGTGGATCTTCTCGTCCTCCGTGTACCCCGGAAGCTCCAGCACCTCAAGCCGGTCCCGCAGCGCCGGGATTATGGGGTCGAGCACGTTCGCCGTGGCGATGAAGAGCACCTTGGAGAGGTCGTAAGGGACCTCCAGGTAGTGGTCGCTGAATCCGTGGTTCTGCTCGGGGTCCAGTACTTCCAGCAGGGCCGACGACGGGTCGCCGCGGAAGTCCGAGCCCATCTTGTCTAGCTCGTCCAGCATGAAGACGGGGTTGACGACGCCCGCAGTCTTCATCGCCTGCACGATGCGCCCCGGAAGCGCGCCGACGTACGTGCGGCGATGCCCTCGCACCTCCGCCTCGTCGCGGACGCCGCCCAGGCTGACACGCACGAAGACGCGCCCCAGCGCCTCGGCGATGGAGCGCCCCAGCGACGTCTTGCCGACGCCCGGCGGCCCCACGAGGCAGAGCACCGGCGACCGCAGCTTGCCCGCCGAGAGCTTGCGGACTGCCATGTACTCCAGCAGGCGCTCCTTCACCTTCTGCAGGCCGTAGTGGTTCTTTTCCAGCACCTTTGCCGCATGGACCGTGTCCAGGTTGTCCTCAGTCGACTTGCTCCACGGCAGTGAGACCAGCCAGTCCAGGTAGTTTCGCAAGACCGAGGACTCCGGGGAGATGCTGGGGATCATGGCGAGCCTGTCCATCTCCTCCAGCGCCTTCTGCTCGGCCGCCTCCGGCATGCCCGCCTGCTCGATGCGGGTCCGCAGATCGTGGGCCTCCTTGTGCGTCGGGTCAACGTCTCGGAGCTGCTCCTGGATCATGCGGAGGTGCTCCCGGAGGATGTGCTCGCGCTGGGTCTTTTCCACCTCTTCCTGCACCGCCGACTGCATGCGGCTCTGCAGCCGGAGCACTTCCAGCTCGCGGGCCAGCAGCTTGTGTACATTCTCGATGCGTTCCTCCGGGTCGAGCGTCTCCAGCACCTTCTGCGCCTCCTCGCTGGGAAGCTGCAGCGAGTTGGCCACCTGGTCCGCGACCTCGCCGTTATTGACGGCGTTCAGGGCGGCGATGTAGTCCTCTTCGCCCAGGTGGTGCGACATCTTGACCGACTCGCCAAGAAGTTCAAGAACGGCCCGGCGGGCAGCTTCTGTCTCCATAGACTCGGTTGTGGACTCTTCCATGGGCAGCACAGCCCCCCGGTAGTAGGGTTCTGTCTCGGTGACGGATTCTATGCTGACGCGGTGGATGCCCTCGAGTACGACGCTTGCTGTGCCGTCGGGCATGCGCATGACGCGTTGGACGGTGGCCATCGTGCCGACCGTGTAGAGGTCGTCCGGGGTGAAGTCCCGCTCCTCGCGGTTCCGGCGACCCACAACAATGATCTTCTGGTCGCCCGCCATGGCGGCATCGACTGCGCGTTGAAAGATGGGACGAAAAACCATGACCTGTCCCATGACCCTGGGGAACACCACAACGTCCCGGCGCACCAGCATCGGGTACTCTTGGGGAATGGGCTTACGGCGGCGAGGACTCACGGACATGCCTCCTGCAGGGTTGGGATGCCTGGGCGTCAACAGAATGCGGCTTTCGGGAAGGGCGTATCTCCCTCAGTGTACCACGCCTGTTCGTGACACAGCGGGGACTTGTCCGTCAGCTCAGGATGAGGTTCACCATGCCGAGCAGGGAGGCGCAGACGACTATGAGCGTGACGCACCTGCGATAGTGCTCGGGCTTCAGCCTCCGCAGGGCGAAAGCCGCCAGCACGATGGAGAGTCCGAGAAACGGCAGCATGAAGAGGCCGGACAGCAGGGACTCGGCGTTCACCACGCCGTTGACCGCAAAGACGGTGATGGTCACCACCTCCAGCGCGACCAAGTAGGCGGCCAACACGGCCCGCATCGTCTGGACCGGCCATTGCTGGTTCACCAGCAGGAGCGCGACGGGCGGGCCGGAAATGCCCGACAAGGGAAAGACCAGGCCGCTCACCACACCGCCGGCCACCATCGCCGTGGACTCCCTTCGGATGTGGAGGCGCAGCCCGGCGAGGAGCGATATTCCGATGACAATGATGATTGAGGAAATGGTGACCTGCAGCGTCCGCTGATCGAGGATCGTCAGCAGCTGCGCCGCAAACGGGGCCACCACGCTGGCCGCGACGGCCAGAAGCGCCGCGTGCCGCCAGGGCACGTGCCGCCACGTCTGGCTCAGAATGATCAAGTCCTGCAGCAGAATCAGCGGTGCGATGAAGCCCACCACCTTGTCCGGTTCCATGACCAGCAGGAGAAGTGGCGTGCCAATAAGCGCAAAGCCGACGCCAAAGGTGATCTTGATGGCGGAGGCAAAGAGTATGATCAGGCCAACGAGTACCAGGGTTACGTCCAGCGGCATAGTTCACTATTCTACATGAGCAACTATGCGGGCGCGCCGCCTTCCGTGGATGCTTCACGGCCAATTGTGCCCGCGCGAATACCCGTGTTCAGTTGAGACTCGTTTCCCTTTACGCCCTCTTTGCCGAGGCGTATCCTATTCACTTGTATGCGGGACAAAGTCTCGCATCCCGGCAACGGCCAAAGAAGATACGGCGCGAAGCCGTAAACGCGTGTCCACGCCGTTTGAATCACGTGACAAAGTGAGTTGCGATGAGTAGCGCAGTCATAGACCGTGTGACCATTCCCATCGAAGGGCTGACGGACGATGAGGGCGCCGCCGAACTGGAAGACGCGCTTCGCGCCCTCCCCGGCGTTGCCGGCGTTTACCTGGACCTGGTGACCGCCGTCGCCGTCCTGGAGGTTTTCCCGAAGCATCCGCTGTCCCAGCAGGACCTGAGCCATGCCGTTGCATCTGCGGGTTTCGCCATCCCCATTGAGACCACCAACCTCAGCATTGGCGGGATGACCTGCGGCTCCTGCGTCATGCACGTGGAGCACGCGCTGAACGGCATTCAAGGTGTGCATAACGCCCGGGTCAACCTCGCCTCAGAGAAGGCGTCAGTGGACTTCATCGCGGGGATGGTGTCCCTCGACACACTGAAGGAAGCGGTGGAAGACGCCGGCTACCGCATGGAGGGCGTGGCCGCGAACTCCCTGGAAGGTGAGCACGAACGTCGGCAGGCGCGGGACCTTGAGGTCAGAGGGCTTCGCATCAAAGCGTTGGTTGCGTTGGCGCTGGGCGCCCTTATATTGATCGGCAGCCTCGACACCATCTTTACCTGGGCCCCAGAGTTCCTGCAGTCCAAGTACGTGCTCTGGGGCCTCGCGACGCCCGTCGTCGTCTGGGCCGGCGGCGGCTTCTTTATATCGGGATTCGGGGTGCTGCGGTTCAGGACCGCCAACATGTTCACGCTCATCTCCATCGGAGTCGGCGCCGCCTACCTGTACAGCGTTTTCATCGTGCTCTTCCCCAATTACTTCATCGCCCGGGACATGCCCACCACCCTCTTCTTTGACACGGCCTCAATCATCGTTGCGCTTATTCTGGTGGGCCGGTACATGGAGGCCGCGAGCAGACGCCGCACGTCGGAGGCGATCAACCGCCTCCTGAGCATGCAGGCAAAGACCGCCCGCGTCGTACGGCATGGCCAGGAAATCGACCTGCCAATTGAGGAAGTCTTCGTAGGAGACATCGTGCTGGTGCTCCCCGGGGAGCGCATCCCTGTCGACGGCATCGTGACGGAGGGCGCCTCCGCCATAGATGAGTCCATGCTCACCGGCGAGAGCATGCCCATCGAAAAGGGCCCCGGCGAATCGGTGTACGGCGCGACCATCAACGGCGCCGGCGCCTTCACCTTCCGGGCGGCCAAGGTGGGCGCCGAGACGCTGCTGGCCAACATCATCCGCATGGTGGAAGAGGCACAGGGGTCAAAGGCGCCGGTGCAGCGGATGGTGGACGTGGTGGCGTCCTACTTTGTGCCCGCGGTCCTCACCATTGCGTTTTCAGCCTTCATCCTGTGGTACGCGCTGGGCCCAGTGCCCTCGCTGTCTTACGCGGTCACGACGTTTGTGGCGGTGCTCATTGTCGCGTGTCCCTGCGCGCTCGGCCTGGCGACACCGACGGCGGTTGTAGTCGGCACGGGCGTGGGAGCGTCATATGGGGTGCTCATCCGCTCGGCAGAGGGATTGGAGCGGGCGCACTCAACCAACACCGTCGTCCTCGACAAGACAGGGACGCTCACCACGGGCAGGCCGGTGTTGACCGATCTGATGTCGTTCGGCGTGGGCGAGAGCGAGTCCCTACGGCTGGCAGCCTCGGTGGAGCGCAACTCGGAGCACCCGTTCGCGCGGGCGCTGCTGGATGCAGCGCTGGAGCGGGACCTCCAGTTGGAGGACGTCACCGACTTCACGTACTTCCCCGGTGAAGGCGTCATTGGGGCCGTCGGCAAGCGCCGGGTGGCCGTGGGCAACGGCCGGCTGATGTCGTCCCTGGGCGTCGACGCCACCCAGGTGGCCTCCCGAGCGGGCGCCATGGCGGCCAACGGAAAGACCCCAATCTTCGTGGCCATCGACGACACCCTCTCCGCGATCCTGACCGTGCAAGACACGATCAAGCCTGAGGCGTACGAGGTGGTGGCCCACCTCCGCCGAATGGGCATGGAACCGGTCATGCTCAGTGGCGACAACAAGCGCACAGCAGAGTCCATCGCGCGGCGGCTTGGCATCGTGCAGGTCATCGCGGGTGTGCACCCGGACGAGAAGGCGCTCAAGATTCGTCAGCTCCAGTACGAGAAGAAGATCGTTGCCATGGTCGGCGACGGCATCAATGATGCGCCCGCGCTGGCGCAGGCGGACATCTGCATCGC